>JACQFK010000360.1 GCA_016200125.1 Planctomycetota bacterium | reverse complement strand
CCGCCTTCGTCACGGGCGATCCGGAGTGGCGCGACTGCACGGTCGAGGCGCTCGTCAAGCCGCTGTCCTTCGACGAGACCGCCGGCCTCGTGTTCCGCTACCGCACGAACCGCCACCAGTACATCTTCGTCCTCGAGAAGGGGAAGCAGGTCCGCCTCGCCGTGCGGCAGATGCTGGAGAAATCCTTCTGCCGCGTGGCCGTGAAGGATCTGGGGACCGCCGACTTCGCCTACGACACCCGGACCTGGTACCGCCTCAAGGGGGAGAACGAGGGCGCCAAGGTCCGCGCCTACGTCGACGGCAAGCTGCTGATCTCCGCCGAGAGCGACGAGATTCCCTCGGGCAAGGTCGGCCTGATCGCGGCCTGCCCGGCGCGCTTCGCCGACTTCCGGGTCTCGAGTCCCGCGAAGGAGGAGATCGCCGCCCGCGTCAAGAAGCGGGCGGACGAGGAGCGTTCGCTCCAGGCCTCGAACCCGAAGCCGAAGCTGTGGAAGAAGTTCGAGACGCCGAAATTCGGCGCGGGGCGCAACGTGCGCTTCGGCGACCTCGACGGCGACGGCGTGCCCGAGATGGTGATCGCGCAGGTCGTCTCGAAGGTCGACACCGGCAACTTCGTCGAATGCAGCTGCCTCACGGCAGTGACGCTCGACGGCAAGGTGCTCTGGCAGATCGGCAAGCCCGATCCGCGCCACGGCCTGCTTACGAGCGACACCCCCTTCCAGGTCCACGACCTCGACGGCGACGGCAAATGCGAGGTCTTCCTGGTGAAGGACTTCAAGCTCCAGATCCTGGACGGGATGACGGGCAAGGTGAAGAAGTGGATGTGGATGCCCGAGGTGCCCGAGGAGTACAAGCAGAAGAACCCGCGCTTCGAGCTGAAGGAGCGGCCGCACGAGCTCAACGCGGGCGACTCCATCTCCTTCTTCGACCTCTCGGGGAAGGGGCGGCGGACCGAGATCCTGCTCAAGGACCGCTACCGCTTCTTCTGGGTCTACGACAAGGAGCTCAAGCCGCTCTGGGGCGGCGGCGGGCGCCTGGGCCATTTCCCCTACGCCTGGGACACGGACGGCGACGGGAAGGACGAGGTCTTCATCGGCTACGCCCTGTGGACGCCCGACGGGAAGCAGCTCTGGACGAACGACGTGATGCTGAACGACCACGCCGACGGCGTCGCCGTGGGCAACTTCAGCGGCGACCCGAAGGCCGAGGCGCGCGTCTACGCGGTGGGCAGCGACGAGGGCTTCGTCGTCCAGGACCTGAAGGGCACGGTCCTCAAGCACCAGCGCGTGGGCCACACGCAGAACATGACCGTGGCCAAGCTGCGTCCCGACCTGCCCGGGCTGCAGATCGCCACGATCAACTTCTGGAAGAACCCGGGCATCCTGACGGTCTTCGACGCGGCGGGCGACATCCTCACCCAGGCCGAGCCGCACCATTGCGGGAGCCTGATCCTGCCGGTGAACTGGCGGGGCGACGGGCAGGAGTTCATCCTCCTCTCCGGCGACGTGAAGCAGGGCGGCATGCTGGACGGCCAGCTGCGCCGCGCGGTGATGTTCCCCGACGACGGGCACCCCGACCTCGCGGCGGCGGTGATGGACCTGACGGGGGACGCCCGGGACGAGATCCTGCTCTGGGACCAGAACCAGGTGTGGATCTACACCCAGGACCGGCCCGCCCCGGCGGGCAGGGTCTACGCGCCCCAGCGGAATCCGACCTACAACGAGTCGAATTACCGGGCCCAGGTCTCGATTCCGAGGTGGAAATAGCCGGGTAAAGCCGGATTCCCTCAGAAAAGTCTGGTCTTCTTCGCCCCGGTCGGTTAGGCTGAGGCATTCAACCCCCGGAGTGAAATGACGAAAGCTCTTCTGGTCTATCCCGAATTCCGATCGGCCTCTTTCTGGAATTACCGGGAGACCTGCGAGCTCGTCGACGCCCGCTACCCCGCCGCCCCCCTGGGCCTCTGCACCGTCGCCGCCCTGCTGCCGCCCGACTGGGAGGTCACGCTGGTCGACCGCAACGTCGAGCCCTGGGACGACGCGATGCTGGACGGCGCCGACGTGGTGCTCACCGGCGGGATGATGCCCCAGCAGCGGGACTGCATCGAGCTGATCCGCAAGGCCCGCGCGCGGGGCAAGCGGGTCATCGTCGGCGGCCCCGACGCGACCTCGAGCCCCCACCTCTACGACGACGCCAGCCACCTCGTCCTCGGCGAGAGCGAGGTGACGATGCCTCAGTTCCTGGCGGACCTCGCCGCCGGGAGCCCGAAGAAGATCTACACGGACGCGCGGAAGGCGGACGTCCAGACGTCGCCGACCCCGCGCTTCGAACTGCTCAAGTTCGACCGCTACAACCACATCGGCATCCAGTGGTGCCGCGGCTGCCCCTTCAGCTGCGAGTTCTGCGACATCATCGAGCTCTTCGGCAAGGTCCCGCGGGCGAAGTCGTCGACCCAGATCCTCGCCGAGCTCCAGAAGCTCTACGACCTCGGCTACCGCGGCCACATCGACCTCGTGGACGACAACTTCATCGGGAACAAGAAGCTGGTGAAGCAGTTCCTCCCCGACCTGAAGAAGTGGCTGGAGGAGCGGAACTGGCCCTTCGAGTTCACGACCGAGGCCTCCATCAACCTCGCCGACGACCCCGTGCTGATGAAGGCGATGCAGGAGGTGGGCTTTTTCGCGATCTTCGTCGGGATCGAGAGCCCCGACGAGACGACGCTCGTCGCGATGCAGAAGCGGCAGAACACGCACCGCTCGATCGCGGAGTCGATCCACAAGATCTACGACCACGGGATGTTCGTGAACGCCGGCTTCATCATCGGCTTCGACACGGAGAAGGGGAGCGTCGCCCAGGGGATCATCGACTGCATCGAGGCGACGGGCATCCCGGTGAACATGGCGGGCCTGCTCTTCGCGCTGCCGACGACGCAGCTGACGCGGCGGCTGGCGGCCGCGGGGCGCCTGCACGAGAATTTCGACGTCGCGCCCGAGGGGGTCGGGGACCAGTGCACGGCGGGCCTCAACTACGACCCCTGCCGCCCGCGGCTGGATATCCTGAAGGATTATCTGAAAGTTGTCGAAACGATCTACACCCCGGAGAACTACTTCAACCGGGTGCGCCAGGTCGCGCAGGAGCTCGACTCGTCGCAGCGCCGGTTCAAGCCGGGCCTCCGGCAGTGGTGGAAGGAGCTCAAGGGCTTCTTCCGGATGGCCCGCAAGCTCGGGCTCCGGGGGGAGACGCGGCGCCAGTTCTGGGGCACCCTGTGGAAGGCCCTGCGGACGAACCCGAAGTCGATCCGCTACACCGGGTCGCTCATGGCGCTCTATCTCCACTTCGGGCAGTTCTCGAAGTACGTCGCGGGCAAGATCCGCGAGGCGATCGCGGCGGAGGAGCGCAACCCCACGAAGGTCGCGCCGCCCCCGCCCCCCGTCCAGATGCGCGTGACGAAGTTGGTTGAGGCGCAGACGGGCTGAGTTTTCACAAGGAGACGGCGATGGCAGACAGCGCGGGAAAACGCCTCCGCGAGGCGAAGAAGCGCCAGCAGCGCGAACAGAAGGCCCAGCGCAAGCAGATGCGCAAGGACGGCCTGCTGGGCAACGACAACAGCGGCCTGTTCGCGCCCGGCGAGATGCAGCGGCAGGTCGTGGACATGAACGGCAACCCGCCCCAGGACGCGGCCCCCGCCCCGGAGGGCGAAGAGAAGCCGGAGGGGAACTAGTCCCCCCTAGGCGATCGGATTGCCGACCGGCGGCAGCTTCTTCTTGCGGACCTGCCCTTCGGTCTTGCGCCGGATGATGATCTCTTCCTTGTTGAGCACCGGGTTCGCGGGGTCGGTCAGATCCATCAGGAGGCCGCGGACCATGCTGTTCGCGTCCTTGAACCACACCACGACCTTCGGCCCCGAGCCGGTGATCGCGATCACGTCGCCGTAACCGAAGGGGATGTCGACGCTTTTGGCCATTCGCAGTTCCTCCAGACCGGCTAATGCTACCCCACGATCCATCCTTTGACAAGGCGGCGGCCGGGTGCTTGGATGGCTCCGATGGCCCGCGGGATCCTGTTCCTCTTGCTCTTCTCCGGAGTGGCGATGCCGCAGGACGTGACGCGCGCGCTGGCGGCGCTCTCCGACGAGTACCTCCGGGCGCGGTCGGCCCTCGACCCTGAATGGGCCAGCGGCGTGGGACTCCACGCGTTCGACGATCAGCTCACGCGCTGGGATGACGCCTCCTATCAGGCCCGGGGCAAGTTCGTGGACGCCTGGCTCGCGCGGGTGCCCGACGACAGCCTCGACGCCCGGCTCTGGCGCAACGACCTCCTGTCCCAGCAGTTCGAGTACCGCCGCCGCGACGTCCGCGAGGTCGCGCCCGGGCTCCCCTTCGGCACCGTCTCGACGCTGCACGACATGCTCGTGAAGGACTACGCCCCGAAGGCGGAGCGGCTGGCCAACATCAACAAGCGGCTGGCGCTCATCCCGGCGATGATCGGGGAGCTCCGGCCGAAGCTCGGCCGGCCGCCCAAAGTGTGGACCAAGACGGCGATCGAGGACGGCGAGGGCGCCGTCGACTTCGTGGGCTCCGAGCTCGGCGAGGCCGACGCCAAGCTCGTCGCGGAGGTGAAGGCGGCCTACGAGAAGTACCTCAAGTTCCTGAAGGAGGAGCTGCTTTCGCGGTCGGACGGCTCCTTCGTCCTCGGGAAGGCCGCCTACGAATTCCACCTCAAGACGGACCACGGCCTGGAGCTCGGGGTCGACGAGCTCGAGAAGATCGGCCGCCGCGAATTCGAGAAGACCGAGCGGATGCTCGAGGACATCGAGAAGGACTGGCCGGCCCTGCTGGAGAAGATGAAGCGCGACCATCCGAAGCCGGAGGGCCTGCTGGAGTACTACCGCAAGGAGGTGGCGCGGGCGCGGCAGTACATGATCGACAAGAAGCTCGTCGGCATCCCCGCCTGGGAGAAGCTCGAGGTGGTCGCGACGCCGGCCTTCCAGCAGAGCTCCATCCCCTACGCGGCCTACTCGCGGCCGGGACCGCTGGACGAGGCGAAGACCGGCCACTTCTACGTCACCCCGGTGGCGAAGAACGCGAAGCCCGAGGAGGCGGAGGCGCAGCTCGCGGCGCACAACGTCTACGACATCCCCGGCACGGTCTGGCACGAGGCCTACCCGGGCCACCATCTCCAGTTCGTCTACGCGAAGGACATCCGGTCGAAGATCCGCAAGCTCAACGACTCGCCGCTGCTTTCGGAAGGCTGGGGGCTCTACTGCGAGGAGCTGGCGAACGAGTCGGGGTACTACACGGACAAGCGCGAGCGGCTGATGCAGCTCAACTGGCGCCTGCAGCGCGCGGCGCGCATCCTCCTGGACGTCGCGCTGCACACCGGGAAGATGTCGTACGACGACGCGGTCAAGTTCCTGGAGGAGAAGGTCAAGCTCAACAAGCCGCAGGCCGAGGGGAGCGTGAACGGCTACACGCAGTCGCCGACCTATTACCCGACCTACCTGCTGGGCATGCTGGAGATCGTGCGGATCCGCGAGAAGTTCCGGGCGAAGCTGGGCGACCGCTTCACCCTCAAGGAATTCCACGAACGCTTCCTGGCCTTCGGCAACGTCCCCCCTGCCCTCATCGAGCGCGAGCTCGATCGCGAGTGGAAGTGAAACGAAACAAACCGTTTGATTCGTTTCACTCCCCGGATCGGCCCAGGACGAAGCGGCGGCCGTACTCGAGGTGCTTGCGGAGCAGGTCCGCGGCCTGGACGCCCCGGCCCCCGATGAGCGCCGCCGCGATCGCGGCGTGCTCGCGGAGGCTGTCGGACATCCGCTCGGGGCGCCGCGAGAGGTTGCCCAGGATGTGCAGGTGCAGCTTCTCGCGCATCCGCCCCAGGCTCCGCATCATCTCGCGGTTGCCCAGGAAGCCGCAGATCAGGGCGTGAAACTCGGTGTCCAGGCGCGTCGCCTCGTCCACCCGGGCCTTGCGGACCGCCTCCTCCTGCCCCTTCAGGTTCTTGCGCAGCGCCTCGACCTGGCCGGGGGTCAGCCGCCCGGCGATCCGCTGGACGACGAAGGTCTCGATCGCCTCGCGCAGGTCGAAGAGCTCGACGATCTCCTGGACCGAGGGTTCGCGCACCACGATGCCCTGCTGCGGGGAGATGCGGAGGAAGCCCTCCGCCTCGAGCCGCACGAGGGCCGACTTCAGCGGCGTCTTGCTCATCCCCAGGCTGCGGGCGAGCCGCCGCTCCGACAGAAAGGACCCCGGCGGATACTTCCCGCTCTGGAGCGAGCCCTTGAGCGCGTCGTAGGCGCGGTCGGCCAGGAGACGCCGCGCGGGGGCCGGATTCATCGCTCCGACTCTAGCGGGCGCGTCCGCCCGGCGTCAAGTTCGGAGCGCGGGCGCCGGCTCGCGCTGCGGCGGCCGGGTGATCAGCTCCACCGACTCGCGCACGCTGTCGTCGTCGAAGACCTTCTTCCAGTCGGAGCGGAAGATCTGCCCCTTGGCCTTCTCGATGGCCTTCTTCGCGCCGTCGGAGAAGGGCGACCCGATCTCCTCGAAGACGATGGCCATCTCGATGTTCAGGTGGCCGAGGATGAAGTCGCGCGCGGCCGCGCGGGGGACGCCGCGGCGGATCGACTCCTCCATCGCCTCGCGGATCACCGTGATGCAGGTGGCCGCCGTGGTCTCCGACAGCACCGGCTCCAGGATGATCATCTGGTCGACCGTCACCCGGTGGGCCCGCTCGACCGGCGCGAACATCGTCCGGCAGAGCGCCTCGCCGGGCCCGTAGTCGGCCTCCGGCCCTTGCATGAGCGCGCAGACGATGCTCTGCTTCGCCCTGATCCCGCCGAAGTAGTCGCGCTGCGCCTCGGGGTCGGTCTCCACGTTGAACACCGAGGGATGGCAGGGGTGGGTGACGACGTAGGTGACGTCGGCCCGCGCGGGGAGTTTGCCCGCGTAGGGGGCCGCGGCGTCGAGCACCACGAGCATCGAGCCGGGCCTCATGGAGGGGACGAGCTCCGCCGAGATCCGCTCGATCAGGTTGTCGGGCACCGCGAGGATCACGGCGTCCGCCTCGCGGACCGCCTGCTCGCGCGGCGTCACGTCGAGCCCGCGGCGGCGGAGGTTCTCGATCCCCGCCGGGCCGACCTCCACGTACCTCGTGTCGTAGGCGGAACCCTTGAGATTGTCCGTGATCCGGCAGCCCATCTTGCCGCCGGCGCCGATCAGAGCCACGGTCGTCATGTCGCTTCTCCTTTTGTCAGCACGCTTCCGAAGTAGTCCGGTTTTCCCACCTGTCCGCCCTTCATCGCGATTTCGAGCCCGTCGAAGGCGTCCTCGCGGGAGCGCGCGCGGCAGAGCGGCGAGCCCGGCGCGAGGGGCGCGGCCATCTCGAGCGCGGTCAGGCCGAGCTGGCGCGCCACGTAGCCCGAGGTGTCGCCCCCCGCGACGACGATGCGCCTGAGGCGCGACGTTTCCAGCAGGGTCCGCGCCAGCCGCCCGAGCCGCGCACCCACCTGTTCGCCCTGCGCGCGGGCGTCGCGGATCGCGGGGTCGGCCGGGCCGAGCGCCGTGTAGAGCAGGGGGTTGAGGCCCGCCTCCAGCGCGTTCATGGCCCTCCGGACCGCGTCCTGCTCGTCCGCGTCCGGGGTCACCCGGATGCCGGAGCAGCCGTTCTCCAGCGCCCAGGCGATCTGGCGCTCGGTGATCGTCGAGCAGCTTCCCGAGATCACGATCATCCGGGAGGCCGGTGCGGGTGGCGCCGGGGGCTCCGCGGCCGCGAGCTTGCCCGAGGCCCGCCAGTGGGCCGTGAGGGCGTATTCGATGCCGGAGGATCCGGCGACAAGGGGCGCGCGCGATTCCCAGAGGAGCCGGCCGACCTCGGCCAGCCGCGCGTCGTCAAGTACGTCGAAGAGGACGACGCCGGGATCGGTTGCGAGGAGGGCCGCAAAGCGGCGATCGACCTCGGCCTGCGCTCCCGAGAGTTGGAGCAGGTCCATGAGCGCGATCCGGCGCGAAGTCTGGCGCGCCAGGTGGACGCGGAGGTCGCTCTCATCCATCGGTGTCACCGGGTGGCGGCTCATCACCGGATGGCGGTCGATGCGAAAGGTCTCGGGCCCGACGGTCGCGAACAGATTTCCGAAGACGCAGTAGCGGCGGAGAACGGGCGCGCCCACCACGAGCGGGACAGGCCGGCTGCCGAATACTTCTGCGCCGATCTCCATCGCCTTTCCGATCGAGCCGAGCGCGGGCGACGAGTCGAAGGTCGAGCAGACCTTGTAGTGGCAGATGGGAGCTCCGAGCCTCTTCAGCCCCTTGAAGGTGGCGGGGAGGGAGCGGTCCATCTGAGCCGGCGTCATCGCGCGGCTGGTGGAGGCGACCCCGGCGGCGCGAAGGCCGTCGAAGCGGCGGAGGTCCGAGGGCGAGGGCTGCTCGAGGAAGAGGACCGTGCGGAGGCCGGCCGTCGCCAGCGCCTCCATCACGTCGGTGGAGCCGCTGAAGTCGTCGCCGCAGTACGTCAGCAGGAGATCGCTCATGCGCCGCCGTAGGTTTCGATGGCCTGACGGAGTTCCGGGTGGACCGCGGCGGCCTGGTCGAGGGAGCGCCCTTCGAGCGCCGCCTCCCAGGCCTGGCGGATCGAGGCCACGCCCGCGGCCGGGCCCCCCGCATGGGCCAGGATGCCGCCGCCGCACAGGTAGACGAGGTCCACGCCCCCGATTTCGCGGTAGGTGTCGGGCGCCTGGCCCGCCCACTGGCCCGACGCGAGGACCGGCATGACCCGCCGGTCGCCGAACATCGGGGCGAGGCAGGCGCGCGCGGAGGCGATCACCGAGTCGTCGGCTTCGAAGAACTTGTTGCGCAGGCCGTTCGTGTGGAGATGGTCCGCGCCCGCGAGGCGCCAGAGCTTCTGCATCGCGACGAAGGAGACGCCGAGCGCCGGGCTGCGCGAGAGCATCCCCCAGCCGTTGCGGTGGCCGTGGATCGGCAGCGCCGCGTGGCGGCGCAGCTTCGCCAGGGCCGGGAGCCCCACGCTGTTGAGGCTGACCATCACGCAGGTG
>JACQFK010000359.1 GCA_016200125.1 Planctomycetota bacterium | reverse complement strand
TCGAGATCCGCCAGCGCTTCCTCACCCGGGACGCCTCCAACAAGCCCTTCGAGTTCATGACCTTCACCCTCGGGATTGAGTACTACCCGGACAGCCTGCGCGACACGAGGGCCGCCAACGCCAACAACCAGGTTGCGCCCTTCAACTGGATCCCCCTCGCCTCCGACCCGGGCTCGGGGCTCTACCGCCGCCGCAGCTGGTCGAACGTCCACTACGACTTCTCCCTGCGGCCGCGCAATTTGTTCACGGTCGTCGCGGACGGCGAGTATAATCCCCTGACTCACGCCGAGGAAGTCCGGGAGGTGGGGGTCACCGTCACCCCGGTCGAGGGGTTCACCTGCTCGGTGGGCCAGACGAGGGTGAAGGGGGTCACGGACGCCTTCTCGCTGGGAATGACCTGGGCGCTGACGCCGAAGTGGAGCGTGTCGGTGTCCGGCCAGTACGACTTCCGGGCGGGCGAGTACCTCAAGCAGGAGCTGGTGGTGTCGCGGGATTTCCACGACTTCGCGGTCGAAGTGGTCTTCGAGCGGGAGTTCACCCGCGACGAGAACCGCTTCCTGGTCGCCTTCGTCCCGAAGTTCCTGGGCAAGGCGGGGCTGCGCCGGAGCCACCTGTTCAGGCCGGGAGAAGCGGTGGAGGCCCCGACCGACCGCTGATTCCGCAGACCCTCGGAAACGGGAATTTTGACCATGAACGTCTCCATCATCGGCACCGGTCACGTCGGCCTCATCACGGGCGCCTGCCTCGCCGAGCGCGGCCACAAGGTCCTCTGCGTCGACAGCGACGAGCGCAAGATCAAGCTGCTCAAGTCCCGCAAAATGCCCATCTACGAGCCCGGCCTCGAGCCGCTGGTGCTCAAGAACATGAAGGCCGGCCGCCTCCGCTTCGGGGGCACGAACGCGGAGGCCGTCGCCTTCGGCAAGGTCGTGTTCATCTGCGTCCCCACGCCGCCCACGGCGTCGGGCGGCGCCGACCTCTCCTACATCGAGGCGGTCTCGCGGGACATCGCCCGCGCGCTGGGCGAGTACCGCCTCGTGGTGGAGAAGAGCACGGTGCCGGTGCGGACCGGCGGCCACGTGAAATCGGTGATCGGCAAGTACGCGAAGAAGGGGGTCGACTTCGACGTCGCCTCGAACCCCGAGTTCCTGCGCGAAGGGTCGGCGATCGCGGACACGCTGCATCCCGACCGCATCGTCTTCGGCGTGGGGACCCACCGCGCGGAGATGATCCTGCGCGACCTCTACAAGCCCTTCAAGGCGCCGATCGTGGTGACCGACATCAAGAGCGCGGAGCTGATCAAGCACGCCTCGAACTCCTTCCTGGCGCTGAAGATCTCCTACGCCAACGCCCTCGCCGCCGTCTGCGACAAGGCCGGCGCCAGCGTCACGGAGGTCGTGCGGGGCATGGGGATGGACAAGCGGATCGGGGCCAGCTTCCTCAACGCCGGCATCGGCTACGGCGGCTCCTGCTTCCCGAAGGACGTGGCCGCCTTCGAGGCGATCTCGCGCGACCTGGGCTACGACTTCGGCATCCTGCGCGAGGTGATGAAGGTCAACCAGGAGGCGAAGGAGAGCTTCATCCGCAAGGTCGAGGAGGAGCTCTGGATCGTGAAGGGCAAGGTCATCTGCGCGCTCGGCCTCTCCTTCAAGCCGAACACCGACGACCTCCGCGAGTCGGTGGGCCTGGCGGTGGTTCAGCGCCTCGCCGAGCGCGGCGCGAGGGTCCGGGCCTACGACCCGCAGGCGATGGAGAAGGCCCGGCCCCACCTGAAGGACGTGACCTTCTGCGCCGGCCCCCTCGAGGCCGCCCAGGGCGCCGACTGCGCGCTGCTTCTCACCGAATGGGACGAGTTCCGTGGGATAGACTGGAAGAAGATGAAGAAGGCGATGGCCCACCCGACGCTCATCGACGGGCGGAACCTGTTCGACCCCGCGAAGATGCGCGAGCTGGGCTTCACCTACAGGAGCGTGGGGAGGCCATGAGCACGTCCGTCTATCCCGGCAGCTTCGACCCGATCACCAACGGCCACCTCGACGTGATCAAGCGCGGCACCAAGGTCTTCGACAAGGTCATCGTCGCGGTCGGCGACAACCCCGCCAAGAAGGCCCTCTTCACCAAGGACGAGCGCGTCGAGATGATCCGAGAGGTCACCCGCGCCTTCAAGAACGTCGAGGTCGACGGCTTCGACGGCCTGGTGGTCGACTACGTCCACAAGCGGAAGGCGACGGTGATCCTGCGCGGCATCCGCACCATCTCCGACTTCGAGTACGAGTACCAGATGGCGCTGACCAACCGCACCTTCGCCGCCGACATCGAGACGGTCTTCGTCATGGCGCACGAGGAGTACTCCTTCGTCAGCTCGCGCTTCATCAAGGAAGCGGCGTCCATGGGCGGGGACGTCAGTTCGTTCCTGCCGAAGGAAGTGGAGAAGCGGCTCAAAGCCAAATTCAAGAAGTAGATCCGGCAGCCGCTGTCCCCCGTGAATATTCGCAAGTCGATCCGATTCTCTGTCGAGAAGACCGCCTCTCGCCGCACTACAGGGTGGAGGACGGAGATGAGCTCGGCCGGTGGGGGATTGCGAAATCGAGGGGTTGAGGCCGGCAAATCCTTGGTAACCAGGAGCTTGCAGCTTGTCGCGTTGACGCGACAGCCCCCGGCTGGGGGCTACTTCTCCTCAATGACCTCGACAAAGTCGCCCTTCTGGATCTGGTCGATGCGGAGGTCGCCTTCGGGCTTGGCCCAGGAGCCCCAATTCTGGACTTCGGTGATCAGGACGCTGCCGATCTTCTGGCCGAGGCGGCGCACCTCGCAGTGCATGCCGGGCTTCACGCCGTCGCGCTGGCGCAGGTCGACCGCGAGCACGCCGCGCTTCTCATCGGAGAGCGCCACCTTGCCCGCGAACACCTTGTTGAGCTCCTTCACGTAGACCTGGTCGCCCTGCTCGGGCGGGAGTTCCATCGTGCCGTCGACGACGTAGCCCACGGAGTGCTGCTTCTCGACCTTGTCGAGGCGCAGCTTCGCCTTGAACTTTCCGTCCTTGTAGACGTAGAGCAACTGGGTCTGGTGGGCGCCCATCACGGAGCCGTAATTGAGGACGTGGCCGCCCGCGCCCATCTTGCCGGTGATCGTGAACACGCCGTCCTTCGGGGGTTCCGGGACCTCGGGCTTCGGCGTCGCCTTGCCGTCTTCCTTGACCGGCGACGTGTCGCTGATGCGGCGGATGGCGACCGCCAGGTCGTCCACCTTCATGTCGGAGACCTTGCCCTCGATGATGTTCAGCTTCGCGTGGGTGTCCTGGCCCAGGAATTTCTCGACCTGGCCCACGCCCAGCGGCACCAGCCGGTTCTCGCCGCCGTTCTCATAGGTTTCGCGCATGATCTGGAACTTGTAGCCGACCTCGACCTTGTCCTTCTTGCCGACGCTGAGCGCGACGAAGTTCTCCTTCGCGTCGACGTAGACGAGCTTGGCGCGGATGACCTTGTCGGGGCCGATCTCGGGCTTCGGCGCGGGGCCGCCGGGGGTCTTGGGCCCGGCGGGTTCCGCGGAGGGGCCCTGCGCTTCGAGCAGCTTCACCACCTGGCGGAGCCGCTGGATGGTCTGGGCGTTCTCCAGCGCGGACTGCTCGAGGAGGCTCAGGCGCTCCTGCAGCTCCAAGTTCTGCTTCTTGAGCTTCTCGACCTCCTGGCGGAGGTCATCCTGGGGTGCCGCCATCAGGAGCGGAGCAATCAGCGCCAGCCAGAACATCATCTCGCCTCCTTAGAAGGGCCACTAGTATAGACGCGCCCGGGGGGCCGTTCAACGGCAAACATTTGGATCGGCCCGGGACTGGTGCTAGAGTAGATCGGCCATGAGCGAGCGATTCCTGTTCACCCCGCGCACGAATATCCAGGAGGCCCTGGAGCTCGACGACCGCGTGGTGCTGGCCCTCCAGGCGCTGGGCCTCAAGTGCGTCGACAAGCGCAACGAGATGTGCGTCGCGGCGGCCATCGAGACCCTCTCCGACGCCGCGCTCTACCACGACATCGCGCTCGACAAGATCCTCCTGGCGCTCAACGATCTTGGCATCGAGCGTAAGGTTCCGCCCGCCGCTCCCGCTCCCTGAGGCCGCCCGTGCCCTCCAACTCCGACATCCTCGGGCGGCCCGTCCAGTACATCAAGGGCGTCGGCCCGCGGCGGGCGAAGCTGCTGGAGCGGCTGGGCCTGCGGACCGTCGACGACCTCCTCCATCACCTTCCGGCGCGCTACTACGACCGGCGGGAGATGACCCCCCTCCGGGAGCTGCAGCGCGAGACCTTGGTGACCGTCCAGGGCGTCGTGCAGAAGATCGAGTCGATGCGGAAGCGGATCGACATCCTGGAAGTGACGATCGAGGACGGGGAGGGGCGGGCGGTGCTGGTCTGGTTCAACCAGCCCTACCGGGAGAAGGAGTTCCGCATCGGCGATTCCGTCGTCGCCACGGGAAAGGTCCAGCAGAGGCGGACCCACGTCTCGGTCGCCGAATTCGAGCACCTGGGCGACGGAGAATCGCCGCTCCACGCGGCGGGGCTCGTGCCGTCCTATGCGGCGACCGAGGGACTCAGCAAGCGGCAGGTGCGCTCGCTGGTCCGCTCGGCGCTCGAGGAGGCGGGGCCGCTGGCTCCCGAGGTCATTCCCGCGGAGCTGCTCGCCAAGCGCGGCTTGCCGGGGGTCCGGCAGGCGCTGCACCTGGTCCACGCTCCGGCGACGCCGGCGGAGGCCGAGGCCGGACGGCGCAGATTCGCCTACGAGGAGTTCTTCCGGCTCCAGGCGGAGCTGGCGCTGCGGCGGCGCAGCGTCAAGAAGGCCTCCGCGGGCCGCCGGATCGAGGTGCCCGACAAGCTCGACTTCCGCATCCGGACGCTCTTCCCCTTCAAGCTGACGGGCGCCCAGGACCGGGCCGTGGCCCAGATCCGCCAGGACCTCGCAGCCGGGCCGCCCATGAACCGTCTCCTCCAGGGCGACGTCGGCTCGGGCAAGACCATCGTCGCCGCCTACGCGCTGCTGGCGGCGGTCGGAAGGCGCGCGCAGGCCGTGCTCATGGCGCCGACCGAGATCCTCGCCGAGCAGCACGCGCGGACTTTCAGCCGGCTCCTGGGCGCGTCGCGGGTGCGGATGGCCTTCCTCGCCGGCGGGGTGAAGGGGAAGCGGCGCGAGGAGATCCTGTCCGCCGCGGAGAAGGGGGAGATCGACCTGCTGATCGGCACCCACGCGGTGATCGAGAAGGACGTCAAGTTCAAGAACCTCGGCCTGGCCGTCATCGACGAGCAGCAGAAGTTCGGCGTCCTCCAGCGCGCCGCGATCGGCCGCAAGGGGGAGCGCCCCCACCTGCTCGTCATGACCGCGACGCCGATCCCGCGGACCCTCGCGCTGACCCTCTACGGCGACCTCGATCTGACGGTGCTCGACGAGCTCCCGCCCGGGCGCCGGGAGGTGCGCACGATGTACGTCCCCGGCGCGGGGAAGCGCGACAAGCTGGCCTTCATCCGGCAGAAGCTGCGCGAGGGCCGCCAGGCCTATTTCGTCTATCCCCTCGTGGACGAGTCCGACAAGGTCGCGCTGCAGTCGGCGATCAAGGCCCACGGGGAGCTCTCCGCCGTCTTCAAGGAGTTCCGCGTGGAGCTCCTGCACGGCCGGATGAAGCAGGAGGAGAAGGACGCCGTGATGGAGGAGTTCCGAGCCGGCCGCATCCACGTGCTGGTCTCGACGCTGGTGATCGAGGTCGGCATCGACGTGCCCAACGCGAGCCTCATGGTGATCGACCACTGCGAGCGCTACGGTCTCGCCCAGCTCCACCAGCTGCGCGGGCGCATCGGCCGGGGCCCCTACGAGTCGTCCTGCATCCTGTTCGGAAAGAGCAACGAGCGGATCGAGACCTTCGTTTCGACGACCGACGGGTTCCGCATCGCGGAAGCGGACCTGCGGCTGCGGGGTCCCGGCGAGCTGCTGGGCACGCGCCAGAGCGGCCTGCCGGAGCTGAAGGCGGCGCGGCTGGTGGAGGACGCGAAGCTGCTGGAGCAGGCCCGCGAGGACGCCTTTGCGCTGGTCGGCCGCGATCCCACCCTGGCGGGCGCGCCGGAGCTCCGGGACCTGCTTTCGCGGGGCCGCTCCGCGTCGCTTCTGCACGTCGGCTGATCCAGATCGCTGTGGAACGCCGATGCTCCGTCGTGTATCGTATCGCTCCAGTGAACCACGAGCCGCTGCTCCAGGTCGACGGGGTGTCGAAACCCTACGGCCGACGCCGGGTCGTCGACGGCGTCAGCCTCAGCGTGCGCCGCGGCGAGGTCGTCGCCCTCCTCGGGCGCAACGGCGCCGGCAAGAGCACGATGGTCGAGATGGTGATGGGCATCCTGAAGCCCGACCAGGGGCGCATCGAGTTCGGCGGCGAAGCGATCACCGGGATGCCTGTTCACCAGCGATCGCGGAAGGGCCTGGGATACGTCCCGCAATGGCGGTCGGTCTTCCGCCACCTGACCGTGGAGGAGAGCCTTCTGGCGGTGCTCGAGACGCGCATGGACGACGAGGGCGACCGCCGCGCGGCGGCGGGCCAGATCCTCTCTGAATACGGTTTGGCGCAGGTTTCCCAGCGTAAGGCCGGTCTGCTGCCCTGGGGCGAGACGCGCCGCCTGGAGATCTGTCGCGCGATGATCACCGACCCGTCCCTGGTGATCCTGGATGAGCCGTTCTCGGGCATGGACCCCGTTCATACGGGCCTGCTGCAGGGGGTCGTCCGCAAATTGCGCGACCGCGGAATCGGCGTGCTGCTGACCGACCACAACGTGAGAGAATCGCTCAACCTCTGCGATCGCGCCTACATCATGAACCAGGGGAGAATCCTCATGCAGGGGAGCCCCCCCGAGGTGCTCGGGTGACCACCAACGGATCGGGAGAGCACCTGCTCCGCGTGGAGGAGGTCTCCAAGGTCTACGGCAAGCGCAAGGTCGTGGACCAGGTGAGCCTCCAGGTGGACCGGGGCGAGGTGGTCGGCCTCCTGGGCCGCAACGGCGCAGGGAAGACGACGACCTTCCGGATGGTGATCGGGATCGTGAAGCCCAACGGCGGCCGGATCGTCTTCTGCGGCGACGTCGTGACGAAGATGCCGATCTACAAGCGCTCGCGGAAGGGCATGGGCTTCCTTCCGCAGGAGCGCTCGGTGTTTCAGCGGCTGACGGTGGAGGAGAACCTGCTCGCCGTGCTCGAGACGCGGAAGGACGTGAACGGCGACCGCCGCGCGCGGGCCCAGCAGATGCTGGCCGAGTACGGGCTCACGAAGGTCGCCTCGCAGAAGGCCTACACGCTCTCGGGCGGCGAGACGCGCCGCCTCGAGATCTGCCGGGCGATGATCACCAGCCCTTCGATCCTGATGCTCGACGAGCCCTTTTCGGGCGTCGATCCGATCGCGGTGGGCGAGCTGCAGGGCTTCATCCGGGGGCTGCGCGACCGCGGGATCGGCGTGCTGCTGACCGACCACAACGTGAGGGAAACGCTTAACGTCTGCGATCGCGCGTATATAATCAACGAAGGCAAGGTCCTCAAGCAGGGCACCCCGGCCGAGATCGAAGCCGACCCGCTGGTGCGCCAGACCTACCTCGGTGAAAATTTCCGCATGTGACATGAGCACGCGCGCCGAAGTGAAGCTTCTTCTGGTCCTCGGGGGGGTCATCCTCATCGCCGCCGGCCTGATCTCCAAGAAGGGGGAGCGCATCCGCGGCCTGGCCTTCATCGCCGCCTGGATGCTGCCCGGCGCGGGCCACCTGCTCCTGGGCCGCTGGAAGAAGGGGCTGTTCTTCTTCGGGCTCCTGGCGGCCACCTACGCCTTCGGCATGTGGATCGCCGGATGGCGCCCGGTCTCCTTCGACGACAACCCCTTCTACTTCGTCGGCCAGTACGGTTCCGGCCTCACGCTCCTGATCGCGAAGCTGCGGGGCGCGGAGAAGGCGATCGTGGGCGAGCGGATCCATCCGGGCTGGTTCGATCCCGGCCTGCTCTACGTCTGCGTGGTCGGCCTGCTGAACCTCGTCATTATGCTGAACATCCTGGACCTCAAGATCGCGGGGGCTTCTGCTGCCCCCGCGCCCCTGGACAAGCCCGCCGCGCCGGCGGCCGCGACCGCTCCCGCCCCGGCGCCGGAGAAGACGGCATGAGCGGGATCAGCTTCCACGTCAGCTACCTCGTCCTCTTCTTCCCGATCGTGCTGGTGATTCTGCTGGTGCTGGAGGCCTGCCGCTCGGACGACCCGAAGAAGATCGCGAAGCGCGCGCTGGCCAACTTCGGCGTGCTCACCGCCGTGCTTGTACTCGGCGGCGCCTTCGTCTACGTGATCAATCGGTGGTTCTGACGACAGGAAACGGGAAACAGCGGGGGCTCGTCTGTTTCCTGTTTCATGTTTCCTGTTACCTGATCAGGTGGAACCATCTCCCCTGCGGCCACCAGATCCACAGCGCCTTGCCGACGATGAAGCGCTCGTGCACCTGGCGGAATTCCTTCGGCTCCTCCTCGCGCAGGAGCTGGTCCTGCAGGATCGCGACCTCGTTGCCGTACTTGTCGCCGTCGATCGCGTAGCGCGGCGGCTCCTGGAGGCCGAGCTTCTCCTTCAACTGCGTCGAGAACTTCGAGTAGCCCTCGTTCACCTGCTGGGCCTCGCACTCGATCGTCCGCCCGTCCTTGAGCACGAAGGTCCGCTTGACCCAGGCGCGGGAGTCGTGGCTGTTGGCGACGTTGTCCCCCATCATCACGTAGTTCTCGGGGTCGATCTTGTAGGGCTCGTCCTCGCGCAGGCCGCGCTCGCGGTCCTTGCCGCGATAGTAGATGTCTCGGCCAAGCGACAGGTTCTTCACGCGGAACGTGGCACCGCGCGTCCCGAACGCGATGCGGCGGTCGGGGTTCTCGTTCGCGGGGATCGAGAAGCGGCCCGTGTCCTTGTCCTTGTCCATGGCCGTGATGAAGGGATGCTTCGCCCTCTCGCCGTCATTCACGCGGACGTAGGCCATGCCGTCGTAGATCGACAGGTCGAACTTCAGCTTCAGGTCCTGGCTGAGCTTGACGTTCTTGATGTCCACCTGCGCCGTCGGCTTGCCCTTCTCGCTGCCGGGCTTGTAGTGGTAGAGCCAGCTGCTGCCCTCGGTGTCGAGCACCGCCTCGAAGCGGCCGTAGGCGTTGATGACCTCCGCGAAGACCTGGCCCTTGGGGCTCGTGAGCTCGAACTCGAAGGCGATGCGGGTGTCGTCCACGGGCAGCGAGGGGCTCCCCGAGCCGCCGTGGTCCTCCAGGAACTTCGCCTTGTAGGAGAACTGGACCGAACGCTCGTCCTTCGTCTCCTCGAGCGTCACCAGTTCGTTGTCCTGGACCTCGACCTTCGCGGCGACCTTGCGGTCCGCGGGCGCCGAGGCCTCCCAGGACGCGAAAAAATCCTCGCGCTTGTGCAGGTAGCCGTCGGTCTTCCTCGCGGGATCGATCCAGATCGAGTCCTGGGTCCGGGGCGTGCGGCGGGCGATCTGGAAGGTCGGCTCCCCCGGCTTCCTCACGTAGAGGTTGCCGCGGTGGATCATGATCTCCTCCCCGGGGAGGCCGACGACGCGCTTGATGAAGTTCTTCGCCTGGTTGAGCGGGAACTTGAAGACGAGGACGTCGTAGCGCTCGATCGGCGAGAAGGCGTAGAAGTACTTCGTCACCATGATGCGGTCGCCGCTGGCGTTCTCGGCCGGCGCGGGGGGCATGTGGTAGTCGCCGAAGGGGCAGAAGGCGCGCGGATGGCTGTCGCTCAGGTCGCCCAGCAACGTGGGCTCCATGGAGCTCGAGGGGATCTTGAAGACTTCGATGCAGAAGCAGCGGATGACGAGCGCCATGATGAAGGCGATGATGATCGCCTCGATGTTCTCCTTGAGCCAGACGCCGAAGGACTCGGGCTTCTTCTCCGTGCGGCGGACGTCGCCCGGGGTTCGCGGCGGGCTGAGGGCGACGAGGAGCATGCCCACGAGCGCGGCGGGGAGGAGGTAGACGGGCGTGAAGCCGTACTGGAGGACGCGGAGGACGACGCCGACGAGGCCGCCCCAGGCCACGTACTGGCCCAGGAGGTAGCCCCACTTCTGGCCGAGCATCACGCCGACCGGCGGGAAGAAGGCGCCGGCCATCAGGACGACGGCGAAGACCGTCCACACGCCGCCGGGCTCCCGGAGCGAGAGGACCAGCCCCGCGGAGGGCACCGCCTCGAGCGCGAAGAAGAGGGCGGCGGCCGCGAAGCCGCGGTTGCCCTTGAAGATCGTCTCCAGCGGCGTCGCGCCCGCCGGAGAGGCGGGAGGAGGGGTCGGCTTCTCGCTCATTCGACGTCGTCCCCGGTCTTGAGGACGGCCATGAAGGCGCTCTGCGGAATCTCCACGTTGCCGACGTTCTTCATCCGCTTCTTGCCTTCCTTCTGTTTCTCGAGCAGCTTGCGCTTGCGCGAGATGTCGCCGCCGTAGCACTTCGCGATCACGTTCTTACCTACGGATCCGATGTCCTCGCGTGCGATGATTTTTCCGCCGATCGCCGCCTGCAGGGCGATCTCGAACAGCTGGCGGTGGATCTCCTTCTTCAGGGTCTTGAGGATCTTACGACCTTTGAACTCTGCTGTCTCCTTATGAAGGATGATGCTCAGCGCGTCCACCTCGTCCCCGGCCACCAGGATGCGGAGGCGGCAGAGGTCCGCGGCCTCGTACCCGGTGGTGTGGTAGTCGAGCGTTCCGTAGCCGCGCGTGATGGACTTGAGCTTGTCGTAGAAGTCGTACACGATCTCCGCGAAGGGCATCTTGTAGTGGATGATGACCCGCGTCTTGGAGATGTACTCGGTCTTGAGGTAGACGCCGCGCCGTTCCTGGCAGAGCGACATGATGGGACCGATGAATTCGGCGGGGATGATGATGGTCGCGCGGACGATCGGCTCGCGCCACTCCTTGATCATCGCCTCGTCGGGCAGCTTCGCCGGGTTGTCGATGCGCATCACCTTGGGGCCTTCGTGGGTCTGCGCGAGGATCTCGTAGGTTACGTTGGGGGCCGTCTGGATGAGCTCGACCCGCTCCTCCCGCTCCAGGCGCTCCTGGACGATCTCCATGTGGAGGAGGCCCAGGAAGCCGCAGCGGAAGCCGAAGCCCAGCGCCTCGCTGGTCTCCGCCTGCCACTTGAAGCTGGAGTCGTTGAGCGCC
>JACQFK010000358.1 GCA_016200125.1 Planctomycetota bacterium | reverse complement strand
GCAGGACTTCTCCTGGGGCCGCATCGAGACGTCGAAGGGCGTGTACGAGTTCGAAGGCTACGACCGGCTGGTCGAGGCCTTCACGAAGCACGGCATCCTGATCTTCGGCAACTTCACCGGCACGCCGAAGTTCCACGATCCGCGCACGCCCGAGGGCGTCGAGGCCTACTGCGCCTTCGCCCGGGCCTGCGTGAAGCGCTACGCGGGCCGGGTCGACCACTGGCAGATCTGGAACGAGCCCAACGGCGGCTACTGGAAGGGCTCGCCCGAGGAATACGCCCGGATGCTCGCCGCCTCGGGCAGAGCGATCCACGAGGAGAACCCGAAGGCGAAGGTCCTCGCGCTCAACATGGCGTTCTGCGACGTGATCTGGGCCGAGCGGGTGATGAAGCAGGTGCCCTTCGACGCCTTCGACATCGTCTGCTTCCACCCCTATCGCGCGATGTGCGCGCCCGAGGAGCCCTTCGACTGGTGGGAGCTCGACCAGTACGTGAAGAGCTGGCACAAGAGCGACCTCACGGCGGAATACCCGCTGGTGAAGATGACCCTGGAGCAGCAGACCGACGAGCTGATCAAGGTGATGTCGAAGTTCGGCAAGCCCAAGCCGCTCTGGATCACCGAGATCTGCTGGAACACCGACATACATCCCTACGGCGTGTCGGAGCTCCGCTCGGCCGAGCTCCTCGTGCGCTTCTACGTCGGCGCGGTCGCGTCGGGCAAGATCGAGAAGGCCTTCTGGTGGACGCTGAAGGACGGGGGCAACCTGCAGTTCGACAAGGCCCAGATGGTCGGGCTCATGCGCGCCGACCTCCAGCCGAAGTACTCGTACTACGCCTACGCCGTCATGACCCGGATGCTCGAGAGGAAGCGCTGGGTCCGGAACGAGGCCTGGGGACCCGACGTCTACGCCGCGGTGTTTGCCGCGGAAGGCTCCGAGGAGGAGACGATGGTCGCCTGGAGCCCGAACAACTACGCCTACGCGCGGATCGTCAACAACGAGAAGGGGCTGATGGTCGGCGACCTCTACGGGACGAAGCGCCTGGTGGCCTGGGACGCGCGCCGCACGAGCAACAACTCCTTTCCGCTGGGCCAGAGCCCCGTCTACATCACGGGCCCCAAGGGCCTCAAGCTGAACGTGCGGCCGAACCCGGGCTGGTAGGCGCCCTCAGCGCTCCTCCGCGCTCCAGGCCGGACGGTGGCGCGGAAGCTCGGACTTGAAATCGCCGAGGCTAGGCCAGCGGAACTTCTTCTCGAGATCCACCTCGGCCACGACGACCGTGCCCCATTTCTCCGCCTGCGCGAGCGTCCCGCCGTCGTGGTCGAAGACGGCGCTCAGCATCCAGTTCCGCGACACGTCCTCGTAGGTGCTGCTGACGACGAAGACGTGGTTCTCGCAGGCCCGGGCGCGCGCGAGGAGGGGGTTGCAGCCCCACACCGGCCAGGCGATCACTTCCGCGCCGTTCATCGTGAGGCGCCGGGCGACTTCCGGGAAGAATCCGTCGTAGCAGACCATCATGCCCAGCTTGCCGAAGCGCGTCGAAAAGACGGGATAGTCGCTTCCCGGCGTGACGCCCGACTCGACCTCGCCGCGCGGCAGGCAGGTCTTGCGGTATTTGCCGGCGATCCCGCCTTCCGGTCCCAGCAGGACCGCGACGTTGTAGATCAGGGAGCCCTCGCGCTCGAGAAGCCCGGCGACGATGTAGAGCCCGTGCTTCTTCGCCAGCGCGCCGAAGAACTCCGTCGACGGGCCGGGCATGGATTCCGCGATCTCGGCGTAGTTCTTTCCCGTCCCGGGAGAGGTCAGGGTCTCGCCGAGCACCACGAGGTCCGCCTTCTGCCTCGCCGCATCCTCGATCAGCGGCACGAAGGCGTTGCGGTTGTCCTCGACGGTCGGGCCCTTGGGACGGAAATGGGCGGAGGCAAGGCGGACTTTGCGCGGGGCGGGCGCCGGGCATTCGCTGAAGCCCACCTCGCTCCACTCCACGGTCCCGCCGGCCGCCCACTGCAGGTGGAGCTCGATCACCGCCCGCCGCGCCTTCCCGGGGGCGAGATAGACGTCGGAGACTTCGGTCCAGCCGGCGGCGTCGGTCTCGCGGTCGGTCGGGTGCTCGGCCTCGGCGGTGAGCGGGAAGTTCTTGAGGACCTCGCGGTCCCAGGCCGCGTCGAGAAGCACCGGCCGGTCCTTCTCGTTGTGCCAGAGGATCTTGACGACCGCGCTGCGCCGCGGAAGGGCGACGTCGCGGACCTTCCGCGCGGCGCGGAATCGGTAGTGCTTGCCGCCATCGACCTCGAAGGTCCGGGTCCAGCAGCCCTGCAGGCCTTCGCGTCGGTCGTGGACGATGACGAAGCTTCCCTTCCCGTCGCGGCCGCCCTTGGGATCGAAGGAGCCGCGGGGCCGGATCTCCTCGCGCGGCGACGCGAAGCTCCATCCCTCGGGGGCGGGGGCGGCCGACTGGAAGGCGAGGGCCGTGAGGCTCGCGGCGGCGGCCAGCAGGCGGGCGATCGGCATGGGGTCCTCCGGGGATACGTCCCGCTCCTACTCTTTGAATGCGCGGCGCAGGCGCCGAGTTTTATTTCCAGTCCCGCAGCAGCTCCTCGCGAATGAGCGCGACCGGCGTGTGGCCGTAGCCGAGCACCCGCGTGTGGAAGCGCTTCAGGTCGAAGCGCGCGCCGAGCTTCGTCTGAAGCTCGACGCGCAGCGCGACGAGGTCGTGCTCGCCCAGGACTGAATGCGTGGTGACGAGAGGCTCCAGGCTGGCCCAGCCCAGGCGGGAGCGGGCCGACTCTTCCGCTTCCTCGTTCCCCGCCTGCAGCATCGTCAGGGCCTCGGATTCCGAGAGCGTTCCCGACAGGAAGCAGATCTCGACGGCCCCGGCGAAACCCTGCGTGTGGCGGAAGCCGTCCATCGCCGCCCGGTGAAAGCTTCCGGCGGGCTCGCGTTCGAGGGCCCAGCGCCGGGAGTACTCGCTCCAGCCTTCCGACAGGGTGCTGCTGCTGTAGATCCGCCGCATCAGCGTGCCGTCGCGGCGGGAAAGGACGGCGTGCAGGTGCCGGCCCGGATAGGTCTCTCCCATCGTGCTGAAGAGGGCGCTCTCCGGCGAGCACAGGGCCTTCTGCGTTTCGAAGCCTTCCCAGGGGGTCACCCGGAGCCGGGCCTCCAGGGAAGGTCCCAGCAGCCGGGTCCTGTAGTGGGGCCACTCGCGCCAGTTCCTGGAGATGTGGGGCGAGGTCACGATTTCCGGAAGCTCTCCTGGAGGGACTTCCGCGAAGCCGAGTTCGACGGTGATGTCCCGCGAGCGGGCGGCCAGCCGCCGGACTTCCTGGCGCCATTCCTCGAAGCCGTAGGAGACGCTGGCCGGGTTCCGGATCCCGTCCCAGGAATTCCATCCCGACTCGGCCTTGTTCGAGATCTCCAGCAGCAGTTCCGCGGTCTGCCGCAGCGTCCTTCCCGAGAACTCCACATCCTGGATCATGAAGGCGATCCAGCGCGGATCCTGCGCGGGAAGCGGACGGTTCGCGCCCTCCAGGCTGCGCAGGCGGGTCCCGTAGGCGACGAGCTCCTCCCGGACTTTTCCCACCGCCGCCTTGACCCGGTCCCCGGGAGAGGACTGCTCGTAGTCCCGGAGCAGCTCCAGCACGTCGTTGAGCTCACGGAGGGCGCGTTCGATCCAGAGCCGGGGAGGCGCCTCCGCGAGAAGCGGGAGGAATTCGCGGATCTGCCCGGGGATCTGTTCCAGCCGATCCGCGAGCAGCGCGGGCTTGTCCTTCACGCCCGCGGAGGCCCGGACGCTCCAGAGCGGCGCTCTCGGGTCCTTCAGCTCCGGTCCGAAGAGGACGTGGGGGAGGACGGCGGCTTCCAGTTCCCGTTCGAAGAGGCGGCCGTCCAGCGTGGAGGTCGACGCCGGAAGCGACCGGAGCTTCTGCAGGACCAGCACGTTCATCAGCGCGAGCGTCTGGTTCAGGCGGGTCGAGTATCGGGTCAGGCGCGGCGTGTCCGCGAAGCCGGATTCCACCGACCAGTCCGGGGCCAGCTCCGCGACGAAGCGGATCCAGAGATCGACCAGGGCGTCGACGGTTCCGGCCGCCTCGAGGGTCGAGGCGAAGCGCGCCGCGTCCTCGGGCAGTTCCTTGATCAAGGGGCCGGCGATGGACTGAGGATCCATGCGGGGCACCACGACCGGCGGGATGGCGGCGATCCGCTCGCGGAGCCGCCGGACCCACTCGGCATGGGAGACCGGCGCCTGGTCGGAGCGGCGCAGGCTGACCTTGCCCCGCATCCAGAAGATGATCGCGACGCAGGCCAGCAGGGCGAGGAGGGCACTCCTCGGGCGGATCCTCCCCTTTCGGATAGTGCAGCGTCTTTCCGCAGGAGCAGAGCAATTGGACCTGGATCTCCGTCGGGTCCGGGGTTCGGTTCCGGGTGAACTCCTCGGCGATGATCCGGGCCGCCTCGTCGGCGCGCTCGTCGTCGACCACGATCACGATCGGGACCGCCGCCGTGGGCGTCCCCACGGCGTACAGGGCTCCGCCCTCGTTCTCCAGGCGCGACTCGATGCCGTGGCTGCGGAGCACCACCTTGAGCATCTCCGCCTGGCCGATGATCGTGGTGGAGTAGATTTTCCGCATCGATTTGAACCGACGATCCAGTATAACCGCAACGCAGGCGTATAGTACGGGGGAGCGGGCTCACTTCGGGAGGACGCAGCGGGTGCACATCGCCATTGCCGTTCTGTTTGCCGCGCTCCAGGAGCTTCCGAAGCCCGCCGCCGTCGACGAGCGTCTCGTCGTCGAGCTCGTCGCGGCCGAGCCGGAGCTCAACACTCCCACGGGGCTGACGGTCGACGCGAAGGGCCGCGTCTGGGTGATCGAGTCGAACACCCATTTCCCCCCGAAGAACTACAAGGGCAAGCCCACCGACCGCATCCTGATCTTCGAGGACTTCAAGCCCGACGGCCGCGCGGGCAAGGTCACCACTTTTGCCGAGGGTTTCCGCTACGGGATGGGCATCGGCTTCCACCCGAGCGGGGACGTCTATTTCGCCACCCGCTGGGAGGTCCACCGCTGGCACGGCAAGCCCGAGCTCCAGCAGCGGCGCGACTCGATCGTCAAGCTCGAGACCAAGGGCAACTATCCCCACAACGGGCTGTCGGGCTTCGCGTTCGACCGGGAGGGCAACGTCTACTTCGGCATGGGAGAGAACCTCGGCGCTCCGTTCTCCCTCGTCGGCTCGGACGGCACGACGATCAAGGACACGGAAGGCGGCAAGATCTTCCGCTGCCGGCCCGACGGCACGGGGCTCGTCCAGGTGGCGACGGGCTTCTGGAACCCCTTCCACGTCTGCTTCGACGTCTACGGGCGGCTCTTCGCGGTGGACAACGATCCCGACTCGCGGCCGCCCTGCCGCCTGCTCCACGTGGTCGACGGCGGCGACTACGGCTACAAGTTCCGCAACGGGCGCAAGGGGCTCCATCCCTTCACCGCGTGGAACGGCGAGCTGCCGGGCACGCTGCCCATGGTCAGCGGCACCGGAGAAGCGCCGTCGGGCGTCGCGGCCTACGAGCATGACGCCTTCCCGGCGGACTACCGGGGCGCGCTGCTCGCGACTTCCTGGGGCGATCACATCATCCAGAAATTCACCCTGGTGCCGAAGGGGGCCTCGTTCACGTCGAGTCCGGAGACGATCATCAAGGGCGGCGAGAACTTCCGCCCGGTCGGGATGGGCCTCGCGCCCGACGGCTCGGTGTTCGTCAGCGACTGGGTCGACCGGTCCTACGAGCTGCACGGGAAGGGCCGCCTCTGGCGGATCCGCGCGAAGACGCCCAACGCCGGACCCGTGGAGACGCGCGCGCCCCGGAACAGCGCGGAGCTCGACGCCCTCAACGGCATCCTGCGCCTGCGCGACAAGGACCGGATGGCCGGGCTGATTCCGATGCTCGAGAGCCCCGACCCCTTCCTGGTTGGGGGCGCGATCGAGACCTTGAGCCGCGTCGGAGGCGCCTCGTTCCTCCTGCCCCGCGTCGGGAATCCCAGTGCAAAGATCCGCCTGGGCCTGCTCTGCGCCCTCCGGCGGACGGGCGACACGACGGCCGCGGCGAAGTTCCTCGAGGACACGGACGTCGCCGTCCGCCGCGCCGCGATCCAGTGGGTCGGCGAGGACAGGCTCGGGGATCTCGCGGCGGCCATGGAGAAGTCGGCGTCGCGGCTGCCCGTGACCAAGGAGATCTTCGAGGCCTACCTGGCGTCGACGGACCTGCTGATGGGGCGGAACCCCCAGCAGGTGGACCAGCTGGGCAGCGAGATCCTGATCGCGAAAGTCTTCGACGATGCGAACGAGCCGGCGGCGCTCCGCGCCCTCGCGCTCCGCATGCTTCGCCGCGACCATCCCTCGGTGGCCGTCCCGAAGCTGGAGAAGCTGCTGGAGGGCGATCCCTCGCTGCGGCTCGAGGCGCTGCGTTCCCTCGCGGTGCGTCCCGACGAGGCCGCCCAGGCGATCCTGCGCAGGGTCGCCGACGATCCCGGGCTCCGCTTCGACGCGGTGTCGGGCCTCGCCCATTCCGCCGCCTCGTCCGAGGAGACGCGCCGGATCCTGCTGCGCCAGCTCGACGGGCCCGCGTCGATCGAGGCGATCCGGTCTCTGTCCGGCGCGATCGAGCGCCCCGAGGTGAAGGAGGCGCTGGAGAAGAAGGGCGGCGAGCTCGTCGCGATCCTGATGGGCCGCTCCGCCGGCCAGCCGCCGTCGCTGGACGGCTGGAAGAAGGTCGCCGCGGAGAAGGGCGACGCCGCGGCGGGCGAGCGGCTCTTCTTCCACCCGAAGGGCCCGCAGTGCTCGGTCTGCCACCGCGTGAACGGCCGCGGCGGCTTCGTGGGGCCCGACCTGTCGACCATCGGCAACGTGCTCAACCGGGAGAAGCTGGTCGAATCGATCCTCGAGCCGAGCCGCGAGATCGCGCCCATGTTCGTCCTCTGGAAGATCCGCACGACCAAGGGGGACATCCTCGACGGCCGGATCCTCGACGAGGACCCCTCGCCCACGGGGGAGATCGTCCTCATCGACGCGCAGGGCAAGCAGACGAAGGTGAAGAACGTCGCCATCGAGGAGCGGCAGCCGTCGAAGCTCTCCATCATGCCGGAGAAGATGGCCGAGAAGCTCACGCGCCAGGACTTCCGCGACCTGATCGAGTTCCTTGCGGGGCAGAAGTGAAGATTCTCCCGCTGCTCCTACTGCCCCTCGCCGCCTGCGCTTCGGCATCCTCGGGAGTTGAGCTGGGTATCACGGTGGAATTAGAGGGTGGAAGTTTAGGGAAGATTGAGCGGCTGTCCGCGACGCACTTTCGCTGCGCCGTGAAGGGGCAGGCCGATCAGGACGGCCGCAACCGCCAGGCAAGTTGGTACTACTTCTGCTTGTGCGGCGCAAAGGGCCGCGAAATCACAATCACGCTCACTGATCTGCGAGGCGAATACAACTACAAGCCCGGCGGCCTCTGCGTGCGCGACGACACGCCGCCCGTCGTCAGCTCCGATGGGAAGAACTGGAGGCATCTTGACAAGATCACGCTGGAGAAGGATGAGGCTACGTTTCGTGTGACGCCGGATTCGGATTACTTCTGGATCGCCCACATCGAGCCGTATACCGAGTCGCGCTTCAACACTTTTATGGATGAGATCCGCGGCTCGTCCCATCTGAGGGACGAGGTCTTCGGAAAGACGGTCGAGGGACGGGACCTCCACCTGCTCACCATCACGGACCTGTCGTCGGAGTCCTCGACGCCGCCCCCGACGGTCTGGCTCATGTGCCGCCAGCACGCCTGGGAGAGCGGGACGTCGTTCGTGGGCGAGGGGGCGATCCGCTTCCTGCTCTCGGAAGAGGCGGGGCCGCTCCGGAAGACGCTCGTGTTCAAGATCCTCCCGATGATGGACCCGGACGGCTGCGCCCGCGGCGGCGTGCGCTTCAACCGGCACGGCTACGACGTGAACCGGAACTGGGACAGCGCCGATCCGGAGAACCCGGAACAGCGCCGCCTCATGCCCGAGATCTGCGCCGCGAAGAAGGTGATCCACGCCTTCTCGGGCCTTTTCCTCACGCTGCACAACCAGGAGACGGGGGAGTGGCTGAGCAGCTCGGCGAAGAACAAGCCGATCGCCGACCGCTTCTTCGCCGCGCTGCGCGACCGGACGACCTTCAATCCGTCGGAGAAGGGACCGCGTCCTCCGGCCGACAAGCCCGCGCCGGGCCGCGCCACGGTGTACGAGTATCTGGACGGCCAGAGAGGCCTCTCCGCCTTCCTCCTGGAGCAGGGAATCACCCGGAGCTCGAAGCTCGCGCGGCTGCCGACGTCGCAGGACCGCCTCGAGTTCGGTGCCCAGCTGATCCGGGTCATGGCCGACGTCGCGATGGGGAAGTGACCATGATCCTTGCCGCGCTGCTCCTGGCGCTTCAATCCGAGTATCTGACCGTCTTCAAGCCCGAGGATCAGCCCCGGAAGATGCTCTACAGCTGGCTCCAGGGCGAGTGCGGCAAGCAGTTCGACGCCCGCCGCAAGGCGGTGGCGGCCCTCAAGACGCCGGAGGACGTAACGAAGCGCCAGGAGCTGCTGCGGGCGAAGTTCATCGAGGCCCTCGGCGGGTTCCCGGAGAAGACGCCGCTGAACGCGAAGGTCGTCGGCACCGTGAAGGGCGACGGCTTCCGCGTCGAGAAGGTGATCTACGAGAGCCGGCCCGGACATCACGTGACGGCCGTGCTTTATCTTCCGGAGGGGAAGGGGCCCTTTCCCGGCG
Source organism: Planctomycetota bacterium (assembly GCA_016200125.1). Next base: position 214 of record JACQFK010000358.1, on the reverse strand, counting down.
TGCTCGTGCCCTGCGGCCACAGCGACAAGGGCAAGGCCGAGGAGGCCTACCAGCGCATCTCCCTCCTGCTCGTGAAGAACGGGCTGGCCGTGCTCTGCTACGACCCGATCGGCCAGGGCGAGCGGATGCAGCTGCTCAATGCCGAGGGCAAGCCCGCGATCAAGGGGAACACCACCGAGCACACGATGGCCGGCATCGGCGCGCTGCTGGTCGG
>JACQFK010000357.1 GCA_016200125.1 Planctomycetota bacterium | reverse complement strand
TTCGCGATCCGGCCGGCCGAGGACAACCTGTACGTGGCCGCGACGGTCTGGGACAAGACCAAGAAGGGAAGCAAGCTCATCGAGCTCGGAGAGCAGGGCGCTCCCCTGAAGGCCGGCGAATGGAGGAAGTTCGTCCTGCCCGTGTCGCTCTTCACCCCGCCCGATCCGATGGTCTTCGCGTTCGTCCTGCAGACGACGAAGACCGCGACCCAGCCGCTGCTCTTCGTCGACAGCGTCGCGTTCCTCAAGGAGGGCGCGGGCGAGAAGCCGCCCGCCGAACTCGACGCCTACCGCGCCCGCTGGTCGAAGGCCGCCGCGAAGGCGGCGCGCCGCGACTACGCCGGTGCCCAGAAGGAATTGGAGGAGGGAGCGGCCGCGCTCAAGGAGGACGCCGCGAAGGCCGAGGCCGCGGCCGACCTCGAGCTCCTCAAGCTCGCCTCGCAGGTGGCGTCCGAGGCCGCGAAGGCGGTCGAGCGCTGGACCAAGGGCCAGAAGGTGAAGTTCGACTTCCTGAACGCCGGCGGCGATCCCGAAACCGCGGAGGGCACGCTCCTCTCCGCCGACGCGCTGCGGCTCTCCGTCCAGCGCGACGGCGGCGCCTTCGAGCTGCCCGCCTCGGAGCTGTCGGCGGCCTCGCTCGCCGAGATCTTCCGCGGCCGCGCCGACCGGAAGCCGACCGACGCGCGGGCGGCGGCCGCCTTCTGCGCCTTCGAGGGCGACGCCGACGCCGCGCGGAAGCAGCTGGGCGACGGCCCCGCGCTGCCGGACAAGCTGCTCGGGATCTCGAAGGAACGGCCCGCCGCCGAGGCCGCCGCGCGCCGCCTCTTCTGGACCGCCGAGGCCGAGTTCCTCACGCCCAAGCGCCGCTTCGCCGCGATCGAGAAGTTCTCGAGCCTGGTCTCCGGCGACGCGACCGCCTTCGCCGCCCGCCTGCGTCCCTACGTCGCAGCCCGCCTCGAAGCCGCGAAGGACACCGTCTTCCTGGCCGACGACCTCTCCGCCGCGGGGACCTTCACGATGTCGGGCGGCGCGAAGATCGACGCCTGCTGGACGTCGACCGCCGACAGCGCGGCCGCGAAGGCCAAGGAGAACTACGTCGAGGCCGAGTTCCACGTCTTCCCCGGCACGGCCTACCGCGCCTGGCTCTGGGCGGCCGCCTGCTGCCAGGAGACCTTCGACTACTCGCTGCAGGGCAGCGAGCTCAGCGCCCCGAACTCCAAGAACCCGAAGGAGCCGATCGCCTGCGAGCCGGGCGGCGACGCCGCGCTGCCGGGCAGGATCCCCTCGATCACGCTCCGGAAATACCACGCCCAGCACGGCGGCCCCAAGGAGCCTGCGCGCTGGGAGTGGATCCCCCTGACCCTGCCGAAGTACGAGACCTCCGGGCCGCGCAAGCTGCGCGTCCTCACCAACCAGCAGGGCTTCACGGTCGCCGCGATCGTCGTGAGCGCCGTCCGTCGCGAGACCCCGCGCGAGGCGGAGATGAAGGATCTCGAGAAGGCCCGCTTCGGCATCCGCAGGAGCATGAACACGGGGCCGCTGGGCTTCATCCTCCACGAGTACTGGCTCGGCATCGAGGGCGTCACGGTCGACACCCTCGTCAAGCACCCCTCCTACTCGGGCAAGCCCTCCGGGACGGGCTTCCGCGACTCCTTCGAGGGCCCCAAGGACCTCGCCGACAACTACGGATCGCGGATGCGCGGCTACGTCCATCCGACCGTGAGCGGCAACTACACGTTCTGGATCGCGAGCGACGACGGCTCCGAGCTCTGGGTCAGCGGCGACGACACGCCCGCGCGGAAGCGGCTGGTCTGCGGCCAGACGATGGCCGCGGGCTTCCGCGAGTGGACCAAGTACTCGACCCAGAAATCGCAGCCCGTCCCGCTGACCGCCGGCAAGCGCTACTACGTCGAGTGCCTCCACAAGGAGGGCGGCGTCGGCGACCACATCTCGGTGGGCTGGACCCTGCCAGACGGCAGCGAGGAGCGGCCGATCCCGTGATCTCGGCTCTCGCCCTGGAGCGGCGTGCCGCCGGCCCCGGGCCCCGCGGGCGCGGTCTTCTACCGCGCCGCGAACCTCAACGGGCCCGCGACGGTCATCGACGGCCGCCGCTGGGACGGCAAGGCCGCGAAGGACCTGGCCTTCTCGACCGACGGCGCCTTCGAAAACCAGAACGTCGTCCTCAATCCGCCGACCGACGACGCGCGCGCCGCGATGATCCGCTCCTCGGCCTTCAGCAGCGCCGGCACGGCCGCGAAGTTCTACGGGGTGCCGCCGGGGACCTACCTGGTCTACGCCTACTTCTGGGAAGACAACAATCCCGAGATCTACGACATCTTCGTGCAGGGGAAGGAAGTCCTGAAGGGCTACAACAGCGGCCCGGCCGGCCACTGGGACAAGCTGGGCCCCTACCCCGCGGTCGTGACCGAGGGCGTCCTCGAGGTCCACACCTCGGGCGGCCACGCCAACTTCTCGGGCCTCGAGGTCTGGAAATCGACCAAATAGTCTCTCCCGCTTGATTCCCCGCCGCGGGCGACTACCATTATCAGGGAACGATGTCCAACGACGCCCTTGACCTGGCCTTCGCCCGTCATGTGCGCCAGATCGGGCTGATCACGCCCGAGCAGGTCAATGCCGCGCTCCAGACCCAGTCGAAGAGCGCGCAGACCGGCAAGCCCATTTCGGTCGCCGAGGCCTTCGTCACGCTGGGGCTGCTCACGCCCGCCCAGCGCGAGACGCTCGAGAAGAAGGTCAAGGAGCAGCAGGCCGGCGTCCAGCAGCTCGGGCCCTACAAGCTGATGAAGAAGCTGGGCGAGGGCGGCATGGGCGCCGTCTACCTCGCCCTCGATCCCGCGTCGCAGAAGCACGTCGCGGTGAAGGTCCTGCCCCGCCCCCTGGGGAGCAACGCCGAGTTCGTGAAGCGCTTCAAGCGTGAGGCGGAGGCCGCGACGTCGCTGAAGCATCCGAACATCATCGGCGCCTTCGCGACCGGCGAGGATCTGGGCTACCACTTCTACGTGATGGAGTACTGCGAGGGGAAGCCGCTCGACGCGCTCCTCGCTATCGAGAAGCAGCTCTCCATCCCGCAGGCGATGGGCATCGTGCTGCAGGCGGCGCGGGGGCTGAAGTACGCCCACGACCAGGGGATCATCCACCGCGACATCAAGCCCTCCAACATCATCGTTGCGAGCGACGGCACCGCGAAGATCCTCGACCTGGGCCTCTCGAAGAACATCGAGGAGTCCGGCCTGTCCTTCAAGACGGTGACGGGCGCGGTGCTGGGCACGCCCCACTACATCTCGCCCGAGCAGGCGCAGGGCGAGAAGAACGTCGACGGCCGCACGGACATCTACTCGCTGGGCGCGACGTTCTACCACCTGGTCACCGGCCGGGTGCCCTTCGACGGCGCGACCGCGCTCGAGATCCTCTCGAAGCACGTGAACACCGTGCTGCCCAACCCGCAGGACATCCGCGAGGACATCCCCGACGCGGCGGTCCATGTCCTCCTGCGCATGATGGCCAAGGAGCCCGCCGACCGCTACCCCGACTGCGGCGCGCTGATCGCCGACCTGGAGGAGGCGAGCGCGGGGCGGACCCCGAAGACGGCGATGATCTCCGCCGCGCTCACCACGATCGCCCCCTCGGCGAAGCGCTCCATAGTGAAGAAGCGTCCCCCGACGATCCGGCGCGCCGCGGCCGCCCGGAAGAGCCCCGCGCCGCTGATCGCCGCGGTCGCCGGCGGCGCGGCCGTCATCGTCGTCCTCGTGATCGCCCTCTCTGGCAGCCGGGAGCCCGTCGAGCCTCCCCCGCCCGCGGTGAAAATCCCGGCGCCGCCTCGCCCGGCGGACCCGGGCAAGACCGCCTTCGATCCCTCGGCGTGGGAGAAATCGCTCGCGGAGCTGCCGCCCGAGGCCCAGCTCAAGTCGGTGGTCACGCGGCTGAAGG
>JACQFK010000384.1 GCA_016200125.1 Planctomycetota bacterium | reverse complement strand
GTAGGTGCGGATGCCGATGGAGGAGTAGGCCGGGATGTTGTCGTCGCCCACGCCGCCGATCCAGTGGAGGCGGTCGCCGAGGCGCTGCATGATCTGGGCGTAGCGGCGGATGTCCCCCTGGCCGTCCTTCCAGGCCGCGAGGTTCGGGACCGCCTTCGCCAGCTTCTCCACCCAGGCGGCGGTCGGATTCACCCAGTCGCGGCTGTAGACGAGGAACGCGAGCTCCGTCGAAGTCCCGATCGACCGGTAGTATTCAAGCAGCGCCTCGTCGTCGGCATTCGGATAGTAGGGCGGAAGGGCGAGGATGGCGTCCGCCCCGGCCTTCGCGGAACTTTTCGCCAGGTCGATCGCGATCGCGCGATTGAAGCCGACTCCCGCGATGATCGGGCAGGCGCCTTTCACCTCCTCCACGGTGGCCCGGACGACCTCGAGGTGCTCCGCGGGCGTGAGGGAGTAGAGTTCGCCGGTGCCGCCCGCGGCGACGATCGCGCAGAGCGGATGCTTCACCAGCGCCTGCAGGTTGCGCCGGTAGCCCGGGAGGTCGAGGGAGAGGTCGGGCTTGAAGGGCGTCACGGGGAAGGCGATCACGCCGCGCAGCTTCTTGCGGAACTCGGTGGGGTTCATCGCATCACCATCTCGGCAGAATTCGTTTCCAGGTCGGATCCACGTGCTTGCGCATCTCGGCTTCGTCGTCGCGCTTGCGGTAGGGACACTTCGAGTAACGCTCGCGGCCCCGCGCCAGTTGGTCCTGATCCAGGTCGACCCCCAGGCCCGGGCGGTCGCCGATGCGGACGCAGCCGTTCGTGAACTTCACCTTGCCGCCGGCGACGACCTCGTCCTTCGCGTCGGACCAGGGATAGTGGGTGTCGCAGGCGAAGGTGAGATGCGGCGTCACGGCGGCGGCGTGGGCCATCGCCATGACCGAGACGCCCAGGTGGCTGTTCGAGTGCATTGAGAGGCCGAGGCCGAAGGTCTTGCAGAGCTTGCCCAGGTGCTGGACGGCGCGGAGGCCGCCCCAGTAGTGGACGTCGCAGAGCACGACCTGCACCGCGCTCTTCCGGACGCTTTCCTCGAGGTCGGGGAAGCAGGTGACCGCGACGTTGCTGCCGAGCGGCGTGTCGATGCCCGCTTCGAGCAGTTTCCTCCGCACGGCCGACATGCCGTCCATGCCCGCCGTGGGATCCTCGAGGTAGCCGCCGTTCCCCAGTTCCTTCGCGAGCGCCTTGCCGACCTTGACCGACGTCTCGACCGACCAGGCGCAGTTGGGGTCCATCCGGATCGGCAGGCCGGGGAAGGCGCGATGGAGCTGGCGGACCGTCTCGATCTCCACCTCGGGATCCAGGACGCCGGTCTTGAACTTGATATCCCGGAATCCGTTCAGCGCGATCATCTGCTTCACCTGCCGGACCAGCGGCTCCGGCGCGAGCGCTTCGCCGTACTCGTCGGCGCGGGCGTCGGGCCCCTCGCCGCCGCCGCCCGCGTGCTTGTAGAAGGGGTAGGCGGAGAAGGCGACCTCGTCGCGGACGCGGCCGCCGAGGAGGTCGCAGACGGGCTTCTTGAGCGCGCGGCCGCAGAGGTCGAGCGAGGCGATCTCGAGTGCGGAGTAGAGGCGCTGCTTCAGGTCGAGCGGGTTCTCTCCGGGCACGTGGAAGGTCTGCGAGCGGTCGAGGCTCGATCCCGCGACGTCGCCTTCGACGAGGTCGATGAGGAGCCCGGCGAGGCGGAAGGGATCGGCGCCGACGACCCGGCCCTTGAGCGCCTCGAAGCCCTTCGCGATCTGCTCGCCGCCGTGGGTTTCCGCGATGCCGGCGATCCTGTCGTCGCTGACCAGTTCCAGGATCGTGCGGAGCGCATAGGGCTGGTGGAGGCCGTAGGAACTGCGCAGCGGAGGATCCGCGATCGCGATGGAATGGACGCGCATCTCGACGATCTTCATGCGGGCTTTGCCTTTGCCGGGAGCTTGAGGGAAAGGACGACCACGGCTTCGATCATCAGCGCGCCGGCCAGGGCCAGGAGCCCCCAGTTGTATCCGCCCGACGCATCCTTCAATCGGCCCATCATCCAGGGCCCCAGCTGTCCGCCCAGGTTGCCCAGCGAATTGATGAACGCGATCCCGGCGGCCGCGGCCGCGCCGCCGAGGAAGATCGGCGGGATCGACCAGAAGACGGCCTGCACGGTGCGCTGGCCGAGATGACAGACCGCCAGGCAGATCCAGACCAGCGCCGTGGTCTTGCCGGACATGACGGTGAGGATCAAGCCGAACATGGCGAGCCAGGCGCAGACGGCGGTATGCCATCTCCGCTCCCCGGCCCGGTCCGAATGCGCGGTGATCAGGATCATGCCGGCGATCGCGGGGATCAGCGTGGTGCCGGCCAGAATGCCGAGCTTGAGGCCCTTGGCCTCCGAGACGGCCCCGAGGATCTTGGGGAGCCAGAGGAAGATGCCGTAGGTCACGGTCGTATTGAGGAAGTAGAAGAAGCAGAGCACCCAGACTTTCGGATTGAGCATGGTCTCGCGGAGCGGCGCGTGGCCGTGCGCGACCTTCAGTGAGCGCTCCTTCTCCAGTTCGCGCGTCAGCCACTCGCGCTCCTCGTCGGCGAGCCAGCGGGCCTCCTCCGGCCGCGAGACCAGCAGCTTCAGCGTGAGCAGTCCCAGGAGCACGGCCGGAGCACCCTCGATGATGAAGAGCCACTGCCAGCCCCGCAGGCCCGCCTTGCCGTCCATCCCGAGGATCGCGCCCGAGAGGGGCGCGCCGATCGCCATCGCGACGGGCGCGGCGATCATGAAGAGGGCGCCCATGCGGGCCCGTTCGCGGGCCGGGACCCAGTAGGTAAGGTAGAGAATGATGCCGGGGAAGAAGCCGGCTTCCGAGAGTCCCAGCAGGACCCTCATCCCGTAGAAGCTCAAGCGGCCGGAGATGAAGATCATCGCCATCGAGACGAAGCCCCAGACGATCATGATCCGGGCGATCCAGATGCGCGCGCCGACGCGGTGCAGGATCAGGTTGCTGGGGATCTCGAAGAGGAAATAGCCCAGGAAGAAGAGGCCACCGCCGAAGCCGAACTGAGTGTCGCTCAGCTTCAGGTCCTTCTGCATGCCCTCGGCCATGCCGAGATTCACCCGGTCCAGGTAGGCGATCACGTAGCAGATGAAGATGAAGGGCATGATCCGGCGGGTGACCTTGGACACGACGCGGCGCCGGAGGTCGTCGTCGGCTTCGGTCACTTGGCTTCCACCCACTTCACGCTGTGGTCGCCGGTGACCGCGATGGTCTCGGGCGGGGAGTGGATCTTGAAGAAGGACCAGGGACCGGGGATCCAGGGGTATTTCTCGATCACCCGCTCGTCGATCTCGACGCCGAGCCCCGGGCCCTTGGGCAGGGTCAGGATCCCGTCCTTGATGTCGAGCGGCGTCGCGAGGATCTCGTCGGCGAGCGGGAAGGGGTACATCCCCTTGCGGCCGAAGTTCCCGTGGCAGGGGTACTCCAGCCATTCGACGACCTTCTCGGGGAAGCAGACGCCGAAGTGGGCGGCCGCGAGGACCTCGAGCGTCGTCCCCCAGCTGTGGAAGGCGAACTTCAGGCCCTCCTTCGCGAGCGCCTCGCAGACGCGCCGGCCCATGGCGAAGCCGCCCTGGCAGCAGACGTCCATCTGGATGTAGTCCGCGGCGGGCGTGCGGATGAGGTCCGCGAAGCCGGCCTCGTCCTGCTCGTGCTCCCCGGTGGCGATCGGGAGGATCCCAAGGCCCTTGAGCTTCCGATAAGCCGCGTGGTCGTCGGGCGGCAGCGGCTCCTCGAGCCAGACCGGGCCGTACTCGGCGATGCGCTTCGCGAGCGACGCGACGGTGTCGAAGGAGTAGCTCTTGTCGCCCATCCGCCACCAGGAGTGGGCGTCGATCATGATCCCGAAGCCGGGACCCGTGGCCTCGCGCATGAGCTTGACGGTGCGGAGGTCCTCCTCGGGTCCGAGCGCGGGTCGGTACTTGTAGGCGGGGAAGCCCATCTCCTTCACCGCCGCGGCCTCGGCGGCGTACTTCTCGGGCGGCTGGTACATGCCGCCGGAGCCGTAGAGCTTGATGCGGTCGCGCACGCGGCCGCCGGCGAGCTCGGAGAGCGGGCGCCCTTCGTGGCGCGCCGCGAGGTCCATCACCGCGACTTCAACCGCGTGATAGGTCTTCGTCGTCTCCAGGTCGCCCTGGAACGCGAACTCCTTCCACTTGAGGGGATCCTTGCCCGCGAGAAAGGGGCCGATGACGTCGCGGATCTCCTGGGCGGCCCGCTCGTGGGCCGGGCCGGGCGCGTAGCCGCACAGCCCCGTGTCGCTGGTCACGCGCAGGATCATCGCGTCGCGCTTGAAGATCGTCCGCTCCCCGTTCCAGAAGGTCAGCTTGAGCGGCTGGGGGAGGGGGCAGGACATCAGGAAGGACTCGACGCGGGCGATCTTCACGGGCTGATCCTATCAAATGAGCGTTGAGACTCTAAGAAATACACCCGGCCGCATGGTATGGTGGTCGGGAGATGGCTCCCAGGAATACTCCGGCGGTCTGCCTGCAGGACTTCGAGGAGGCGGCCCGCAAGCGGCTGACCGCGTCGACCTACGACTTCATCGCCGGCGGCGCCGCGGACGAGATCACGATCCGCTGGAACCGCGAGGGCTACGACCGCCTCCGGCTGCGCCCCCGCGTGCTGGTCGACGTCGCCCAGGTCGACACCCGCGTGAAGCTCCTCGGGCTCGATCTGCCGCATCCGATCCTTCTGGCGCCCGTCGCGTACCAGAAGCTCGCCCATCCGAAGTGGGAGCTCGCCGCCGCCCGCGGAGCCGGCGCGGCCGGGGCGCTGTTCGTCGTCAGCTCCAGCTCGACGGTGTCGGTCGAGGACATCGCGAAGGTCGCGACCTCGCCGCTCTGGTTCCAGCTCTACGTGCAATCCGACATGGGCGTGAACCGCGAGCTCATCCGGCGGGCCGCGGCGGCCGGTTGCAAGGCGCTCTGCGTCACGGTCGACACGCCGATGGTCGGCCCCCGGAACCGCGAGCAGCGGGCGAACTTCACGCTGCCGCCGGGCCTGACGCTTCCGATGAATCCCCAGACGCTGAAGGCCCGGCGCTCGGCGCTCTCCTCGTCCGCCGTGGCGAGCTCCCGGCGCGTCTCCGTGACCTGGAAGGACGTCGAGGAGTTCCTGAGGATGAGCCC
>JACQFK010000383.1 GCA_016200125.1 Planctomycetota bacterium | reverse complement strand
CTTCCTGCTGCCCATCTTCCTGGTGTTCTGGGCGATCAGCTTCAAGAGGCCGGCGCACGTGCTGTGGCCGCTGCCGGGCTACCTGGGCCTGGCGGTCGCGATGTCGGGAGCGGCGGCCGAAGGCGCAGGCGCGGTGGCGCGGGCCTACGGCCGGGGCCGGAACCTCCTGGTCGCCCTCTGTCTCCTCGCGCTGGTGGGAGCGGGCTTCCACCTGATCTCCTTCCTGCCCTGGCTGTCGCCGATGCAGGGCCCCTATGGATGGAAGGAAGTGGCCGAGCGGGCGCGGGTGCTGAAGGCGACGCTCCCCGAGTCGGCGTTCTACCTCGCGCTGGGCCGCAAGTACACCTGCACGAGCGAGGTGGCCTATCATCTGAAGCAGCCCTACGACGTGCACGGGGAGAATCTGATCGGATATCCGGCGCTCCAGTATTCCTTCTGGTCCGATCCCCGGTCGCTCCAGGGACGGGAGGCGCTGGTGGTGATCGAAAGCAGGGAGCGCGCGGGCCTCTATGAGCCGGTTTTGAGGATGTTCTTCGACTCGGTCGAGCCGCTTGGCGAGGTTGTGGTGCCGGTGGGCCGCTCGACGCTTCGCCCGACCCCCCCGCTCACCTTCCACCTCTTCCGCGCCCGCGGCTACCGCCCCCCTGCGACGAAATGAGCTGACTTTTTCTGGCGTCGATTCGTCGATTCCTCTAACGTGGCCGCAATGTCGACGATCCTGGCGCTGGCCGTCCTCCTCTGCCAGGACCCGCCGCCTCCGGCCGTCACGACCGGCTCCGATGCCGGCAGCGCCGTCCGGCTCCAGCTGACCGGCCGCCTCGATCTTCACTACCTCTACCGGGGCGGCGAGATCGACCAGGCCGGCGGGACGCTCAACGCGATCGCCCCGCCACCGACCGGCTCCCAGAACTTCTGGTCGGGCCGCGTCAGCCTGCGGACCGATCTCGAGGTGAAGGACTTCGTGACCGGCGTCATCGAACTGGAAAACCGCAGTTTCGAGTCGGGCATCAACAAGCCCTTCGGCGCCGTCCCCCCCGACAGCGCCGTCCAGGTCAAGCAGGGCTTCATCGACGTCGGCCAGTTCCTCACGCCCGAGCTCAACGTCCGGATCGGTCTCCAGAACCTGACCTTCCGGAACCGGCCGCAGGACGAGCCCTTCTTCATGGACCTGGGCGAGTCCGAAGGCTTCACCCGCGGCTTCCAGCCGCTGGGAAGTACCGTCGTCAACACGGTCGATCGCGACATCACCCAGGCCGCCGGCGTCCGCTTCTTCTACTCCCCCTTCGAGATCATGTCCCTCCAGGCGTTCTGGCTGGTCGCCGGCGAAGGCGGAGGGACGCCGCTCGACGAGTCGGTCTACGGCTTCGTCGCCAACAGCCTGCTCGGCGAGAACTGGTCGGCCTGGCTCCTCTTCGCCGTGGTCACGGGCGGGGGCAACCGCCTGGGCGAGATCGGGACGCTCGGGCTCGGCGTCGACGGCTACTTCGGCGAGGACAAGGCGCTGGAGCTGTTCGTCGAGGGCTACGCCCAGGGCGGCACCCTTCAGCACGCGCCGGGCGCCGTCCACAAGCACGCCTATGCGTTCAACCTGGGCGCCCGCTATCTCGGGTTCTTCGAGAAGAAGCTCTGGCTCGAGGCCGCCCTCTCCCGCCGGAGCGGCGACCGTCACCCCGGCGACGACCACGACCAGTCGTTCCAGTCCTACGAGAACGTCAACCGCTTCCTCATCCTCGAGTCGGGCGAGTTCGGACTGGACGTCGACACGAACCTGACCTGCGCCCGGCTGGCGGTCGGCGCGGGGCCCTTCCCGGTTTCCGGCCGGCCTCTGCGGATCCAGCTCGACCTGGGCCGTTTCGCGGCCGTCGCGCCGGTCCTGGCCTCCGGGCGGCAGTGGGGGATCGAGAGCGACCTTTCCTTCGCCTGGGCCTACAACGAATCGTTCACGCTGTCGCTCCGGGGCGCCTGGCTGGGGGATTCGGATCTGCTGAAGCGGCTGACCGGCGAGAATCACGCGCGGCTGGTCGTGTTCGGCGCCGACCTCAAATTCTGATTTTTTGGGTGCTCGCGGTTTTTTTCTTCAAGTCCCCCCCACCCGCAGACGATGTAAATATGCAACCCATTTAACCCCTCTCCTATCTATGGGCCGTCGCAAGACGGCCCATTGCTTTTTAAATCAGAAGCGGAGGCGGAAGCCGGCCGTCAGCAGCCAGGCCTGGGTTTCACGGGCCTGGGTGAAGTTCTCCAGCGCGGCGGAACCCAGGAGCCAGGCGGCCCCCGCGGTCAGAGCCACCTGGCGGTTCAGCGGCGCGTCGATCGTCGCGTCGATCTCGGCCCCCAGCGCCCGGCTCCGGCCCCCCACGCCGGGCGGCGGATCGGGCGGCAGCGGAACAGCCTGCAGGAAGCGGAACCAGGCCGCCATCAGCTGCAGTTCCACCGGCTTCAGCGGAAGCCCCAGCGATACCTGGAGCGTCTCGTAGTTCGAATCGATGTCCAGGCCGAACTCGTTGCCCTCGACGATCAGCGTCGCGTCGTTGTCCTCGTAGGAGAGGAAGCGCCCCTCCCTCCGGTCGTCGCCCCGCCGGTCGCCGCTGATCCGCGTCGCCGTCGCCTGCAGCCGGATCCCGCCGGCGTAGCGCGCGATCAGCCGGAACGCGTTCCCCTCCGCGCGGATCCGCGCACCGGCATCCCCCCGCTGGAGATAGCCCTCCGCGCCCACGGAGAACGGGCCGGAGCCGTACGAGGCGGCGAGACCCCCCGTCGAGATCTGGCGGTCGTGATCCCGGAAGAGCGAGTCGGCCGCGAGGAACGCGAAGACCCCCGAGAGCCGGAGGTCGCCGATCGCGGTCTCGTAGATCCCGCCGGTCAGCGACTCGTCGAAGCGGACCGAGCCCCCCTCCCCGATCGCCAGCGCGAAGATCGTGAGACCGAGATCGTCGATGCGGGCCGTCACCCCGACGGGCCGCGGCCGGTCGCGCCGCGTCTGCGGGACCGTGTTGGTCCCCGACGCGGGAAAGGGAGGCACGGTCGAGTCGGGCTCCTCGCCCCAGGGCGATTCCGCCCGCGAGGGCGCGAGCAACAGCGGATGGCCCCGCCCCAGCGGGTCCCAGGCGAAGTCCTGGACGCCGAGCCGGACTCCCGCGCGCGGTTCGATCCAGGCCTGGAGCAGGTCGAAGTTCAGCGCCGTGGACTCCCCGAGCCGGTCCTGCTGCAGCCGGGGATCGCTGTTCCGGAAGTGGAGCGGCAGGTTCCCGATCTCGATCGCGGCCGCCCCGGCCGGACTCTCCAGATCGAGCCGCAGCGCCAGGTCGGGCAGGATGAACGAATCCGCGTCGCGCAGAGTCGAGCCCCCGGGCGTCCACAGGCTCGCCTCGTTGATCCGCCGGTCGCGGAAGACGTAGGTCATGTCCAGGCGGCCGCTGACGCTGACCGAAACGTCCGTTGAGGACTTGACCTCGGCCTGGCAGAGGAGCAGCAGCAGGAGCGTGTGGGTCAGAATCGCAGATCCGTTCCGAGCGTGAACAGGATCGTCTGGTGCTCGGCGTCGTTGGTGCCCGCGCCGCCCATGG
>JACQFK010000382.1 GCA_016200125.1 Planctomycetota bacterium | reverse complement strand
GTCGAAGGTGTTCCCGTTGCTGTTGTTCGACGGGCTCCGGAAGACGCTCACCCGCGCATCGTCCTCCAGCCAGCGCAGCTGCCGGTTGTTGGGGATGTCGCTCCAGACGAGGTAGCGTCCCTGGGCGTTCCAGGCCGGGCCCTCCATCCACAGCGCCCCCGTCCAGAGGCGCATGATCGGAGTGTTCGGTTGAACCAGGCTGTTGAACAGGGGGTCGACGGTGAGGATGTCCGGATCCGTGAAGTAGGTCGTCGGCGCTCCCCCCGGGGAGAAGTCGCGGGGCGGCTTGCTGACGGTGGTCGGCGGCGCGACGGGTCCGGCGGGCGGATCCTGAGACGTGGCCGTCGAAGGCGCCAGGGCGGCCACGCCCGCCAGGGCTCCCACTCCCTTGATGAGCGCGCGTCGCGACAGGCTGTTCTGCGGCATGATCATTCCTCCAAAGAGACGGACCCGTGAAGCATGCCGGATTTCCCCGCCCGCCTCCACATAAAGTGACCGGAGCCCCCGGTTCGCGCGGGGGCTCCGCGGCATCCGAGACCGCTCCTCCCTGTGCATTGCGCCCGCAGCGGGTGAAGAGCCGGAGGCTCCTGGGGTTCGACTCACCGGGCACATGAGAGGGATTGAGGCTGCCGGGACTGCACCCCGCTCAGGGAACCAGCAGCAAGTAGGTGGCGAGCGACGAGAGCAGTCCCAGCGCGAGCGCGACGATGCCGAGCGCGCGGCGCCTCGGCAGCGAGATCCAGAGGATCAGCCCGGTCAGCGAGCCGAGGACGAGCAGGATCGCCGTCCCGTCGATCACCCATTTCCAGGACGCCCCCGCGCTGGCGCCCTTATGGAGGTCCGTCAGCAGCGCCGCCGTCCCCCGAAGTTCGGAGCTCAGCTCCGCATGGCCGTCCGCAAGCCGGACCGACGCCTCGGCGCGCATTCCCGGCCGCTTGAAGACGATCCGCAGCGACTCGGACTCTTCCTCGAACGAATCGACCGCGCCCGCCGCGCCCAGGTCGGCCCGGAGCGCTTCGACGACCGCGAACCTGTCGACGGGCTTCAGGATCGCGCGCGGCAGGGTCCCTTCCCGCTTGTCCGTCCGGATCGTATCCAGGCCGAACCCGTCCGCGTGGTTCAGCATGAACCCCGTGGTCCCGAAAAAGAGCAGGAGCAGGCACGCGAGCATCGTGAGGTAGATGTGCAGCGTGCGCGAGACGGAAAGCAGGCGGCGGCCGGCGGGATCCATCGCCATGGCGTCAGGGCGCTTTCGCGAACCGGATCTTGATGCCGTCGACTTCGGCGTTGCCCGGCAGGTCGACTCCGGACGGCTTCGTCCGGCACGGGATCACGCCCGTCATGTTCTTGATGTGCTGGCCGAACTCGCGGTTGACCTCGACGTGCACGACGTAGACGCCCGGCGGCACGGCCTTGCCCGAGTCGTCCATCCCGTCCCAGCTGATCTTGTAGCTTCCCCCGTCCCGCGTCGCTTTGCTGACCGCCTTGAACAAGTTCGCGTCCTTCGACCCGAACGCCCACCACGTCGTCAGTTCCTTGATGTGCTTGGCATCGTTGCCCCAGACGCTGACCGTCCGAACCGGCCGCCCCGCGGCGTCTTCGATCCAGGTCGCGACATAGGGCCGGCGGTACGGCTTCCCCGCGGCGGGCTTGGGACTCTTCGCCAGGGCGAGTTCGATGCTCACTTCGTATCCGACCGGCCAGCTCGCATTCTGCTGCTGCCGGATCTCGACCGGCACCGCGCGCTGGTTCCAGCCGGGGCTCGTCTGGACAGCCCCGTCGGCGTCGACGATCACCGCGTCGGCCCCGTCGATGGTCGAAATCAGGGCGAGCCCTTCCGCCGGCGTCAGGATGCAGAGCGTGGTCGACAGCGCATCGGCGGTCACGGGATCGCGAGCGAGGACGGACGCGCCGAGGATGCGCAGGGCAGGCCGTCCCGTGCGAGGGTCGATCATCCGCGGAATGCGCCGAGCGCCCACCTTGAAGAAGCGCTGGTATCCGCCGCTGCTCGTGAGCGCGCCGCTGCCCAGCCGGGTCCGGAACAACGGCGCGGCATTGTCCTGCGGCCGCCGCGGATCCGCAACACCAACGTCCCAGGGACCGCCGCAGGAGACGATGTCGCCGCCGATCGAAAGCAGGATGCCGCACGCCTCCGGCACCCGCAGCCGGGCGGCCCGCAGCGCCTTCGCGAGGATGTAGTTCTTCCCGATCGCATCGACATTGAGGGGCTGCGCCGACCGCCGACGCACGGTGCCCGCTTCGACATCGAAGTCCGCCGCGGGCCCGTCGATCCGACGCGCGACGTCGGCCAGGACGGCGTCGCCGGGCTCCTGCCCGCTCGACTCGGCGTCTTTCCACAGGGACAGGAGGCCGCCGAGCTGCCCGTTGAACGCGCCGTTCGTGCGCACGCGCCAGGCCTCATAGAGCTCCAGCACCTCGAGCAGCTCGACGGATACGCGGACGGGACCGTCGGAGGCGTTGAGCCGGCTGATCTCGCTCGCGGGGTCGTAGGTGCTGAGGACGCGGCGCAGCCGCTCGACCTCGTCGAGGACGGCGGTCTCGCACAGCGCCGCGCGATCCGGATCGTCGACCGCGACGACGAGATCCAGCGAGGTTCCGAGGATATGGTCGTAGGCGAAGCGGTGGAGGGTTCTTTCGTCGGCCGAGTCCGCACGGGAGCCCAGGGCGAGAACCATGCCGAGGGCGCCGAACTGGCGCCGGGTCAACAGGCGTTCGGGATTCGTCATGCCGGGACCGCCTCCCCAAGTCTCTGCGTTTTCGTGGGGAAAGCCCGGCCGAAAAGTACTGAAATAAGGAAGGCGCCTGCCGACGCGCCCGCGGCTTCAAGAACAACGATGGTGGGCGCCAAGGGACTCGAACCCCTGACCTCGCGCGATTTCTCCGTTCAGGGCCGCAGCGCCAATTCTGCAGCTTCGCGAATCCAGGGGTTGGGCGAGCTCGCGTATTTCACGAGCAGGGCACGAAGAACCGGCTCTCTCAAAATGCCATCTCGTAAACCGGGGGCTTTCAACCAAGCCAGCCAGAAGACCAGCTCGCCGCCCCGTTAGGACGTCAGCAGGGACGCCCATTCCTCGGCCGTCCCGCCCACGGACCCCATTCGGAGTCCCTGAGGCATCGGCAACGCGCGTCCCTTTTCGTCTTCCACGCGGACAAGGACGAACCGCCCCTCCCGGAGGAGACGGAATTGCCGTGCCCTCTCCCCGGACTTGGAGATCAGAGCCTCGATGCACCAGGCGTCGACTTCCGGTCGGAACGACGCCCGCATCGACTCAATCCGTGACTCGTTCTCCTCCCAGATTCGCGCGTCGAGATAACCCTTGTCGACATCCCAGACCATGACCGATTGATCCCCGCCGATATCCGCCGTCCGGACCAGAAGGAGGCGTTCCGCCGCCGTGTCGGGCGCGAGTCGAAGAACCGTCATCGGCCCTGTGCGAGCCGAGATCCCGGCGGCCCCCGGCTCCGCGAAGCGGTTGAAAAGCGATTCGACGCGGGCCCGCGCCGGCCCGGAAGATGCCCGAAGATCGACCCCTTCCAACTCCATCAGTTTCGCGCGTGTCCGCCGGGGTTCGGTCACGCGGTACAAAGCGACGACGCCCCCAACGGTCACGGCCAGAATCAGGGCGGCCGGGATTGACGTCGAACGCTTCATCTAGCGGAGTTCGGGGCCGCTTCCGCGCACGCCGCTCCAAACCGCGAGGACGACGACATCGTTCTCGTGAAGCCGATAATAGACATGATACCGGCTGGATCGAAGGAGGATGCGCCGGACATCGGACATGGTCGGATGCGGATATCGACGTCCTGCCTGCGGCGCATCGCCGAGTAGAGCGAAGGCAGCGGCGAGTTCCTCGGTGAAAAGGCCTGGAGCGGCGGGTCGCTCTTTCCGCCACCATGTATCGATCGTCCGGGCCTGCTCCTCTGCTTCGGGAGTGACGACGATGCGGACCGTCATCGACGGGCGCGGAGTTCAGCGATCAATTGATCCGCGGGGCGGAGCTTGCCTGCCTGAGCTGAAGCCCAAGCCTTCGCAATCGCATCGTCCAGAACTTTGCGTTCCTGCGGGGTCAGATCGTCCCCCTCGTCATCGAGCACGAGATCGAGCGTCGTCCCATCCGGAAGACTTGTCGGCTCGTCCAAGATGAGGCGCCAGTCTTTGACCTTGGCGCGAAGGTGGCTCATGAATTCAGTATAGGCGGCTGCTGATGGGAGGGCAAGTGGGTTCGACTCGGCGGGCTCCAAGGGACTCGAACCCCTGACCTCTTGGGTGTGATCCGGATCGGGAATCGCTGGAATATCGACGCCAGCGCGGTGCGAGTCGGGTGCAAGTAGCGAGCGGTGACCCTACTTTACAGCTGCAACCCGCGCCCTCAGGGCAGGGCGATTCAGTATTGCATTTTCCGGAATATGGGTGAATTCGGCTCATGGATGGCGTACTCTTCCTCAGGACCGACCGGGGTATCGACGCATGGCCGAGCCGCTCCCTCCTCCCAAAGCTGCCGAGCCGATCCGCCTGAAGAATGGGATCGCCCTCCTGAATCCCCAACCGATCGCGAAAGGGTCGTTCGGCGAGATCTACGTGGGCAGGATCCAAAACCCCATCGGGCTGCTTGCGGAGCGCATTGTCCGCGGCGAAGAGGACCCCAAATGGCTGGGTCTGGACGACGTCCCCTTCGCCGTCTCCGAAGTCCGCGGTTCCGGCGGAATGCATCCCCTCTCCAAGCCCATCCCCGATCCCGAGATCCGAAAGAAGGTTTACGCCGCCGCCAACCGGCTCTCTGAAGAATATCTCGACCGACGACTGAAGGACCGCGAGCGAGCCGCCGAAGAGTACCGCGATCTCCTCGCTCTTCTGGATCCGCTGCTCCTCTCGGAGCGCGACATTGCCGTCAAGGTCCTGCGGCCGCCGACGGAGAAGGACCCTGATCTTGAGGCGGTGATGGTCGAGGAATCGCTGCGGCGCTTCCTCCAGGAAAACGACATGCTGCGGGGGCTCGACCATCCCGGGATCGTCCGGCGCCTGGGCCTCGTCCAGGATCCCAAGATGGGCTGGTGCCTGCTCATGGACTACGTGGAAGGCGAGACGCTTCACGACCACCTCGGGAAATACAAAGAGCGCCGCATGCCGATCGCCGTGGCTCTTCGCCGCGTGGGCGAGATCGGCGAGGCCCTCCAATACGTTCACTCGAAAGGAATCATCCACCGAGATCTCAAGCCCCAGAACATCATGATCCGCGAGGACGATGGCCGCGCGGTGATGATGGACTTCGGGATCGGCAAGTGGGCGGATGAGTCCCCCACCAGGGGAAAGACCGCCCCGGGCGCCAAGATCGGGACGCCCCGGTATATGGCCCCCGAGCAGGTGGACTCCGAAGTCGCCGTGACCAAGGCGACGGATGTCTATCAACTCTCGACCATCCTGTTCGAACTGGTGACGGGCCGCGCGGCTTACGAGGGACTCTCGAGCACGGGCATCTTCAAGTGGCTTCTCGACCCCGCGACTCGCCACCCGGTCTACGTGGCGGACTATCTGCCGGGGATTTCAAAGGAGCTCGAGGCCCTGATCGAAGTGGGACGCGACAAGGATCCCGAGAAGCGGTGGTCCATCGAGGAGTTTCTCGGTCAGTTGGGAGACATCGTCTCCTCAGGACGGTATCTCGAGACGGAAGAGCACCGGCCGATGGGAGCGACTGAACTCAAGCACGCCCTCCTGCGCACGCGCATGCGCAAGAAGCAGTCCCATTGGGAAGAGCATCTTCTGGAGACGCGGCTCCACTACGCGAAGATCGAAGAACGGGTGGCTGAAGTGCGGCGGATGCTTCAGGAAGGCTCGCACGCCGAAGCACGCAGCGAGGTCTTGTCTCTCGTCCGCGAGGCGCAGACGCTCTCGTCGCGGTACGACCCGCTCAAGATGGAGATCGAGGCCCTCTCGCACGAGGTCGAGGTCGCCTTGGCGCGGAAAGAAGCGGGAGAGCTGCTCGCGCAGGCGGAAGTGGCATTTATCGCCCAGCTCTATCCCGAGGTGGGAGCGTTCTTGGAGAGCGCGCGGGTGCGGATGAGTCTCCTCCCCGTTGATCCCTCCAATTCCCTGTTCGGGGATTACCAGAGGCTTGCGGATCGATACGACGCGAGTCATCGCGCGCCGGTGGAGCTCCTGGGCGCGCTCCGAAAGTCCGTGGTTCAGAAAGTGCAGGAGAAGTACCGAGAGATCCACGAGCGCCACGGACGGGGCGAAGCGGTCGACGTGGCACGCCTCATGGAGCAGCTCTCGCAAGTCACGATGGCGGAAAAGAACTTGGGAACGATCGAGAGGGATAAGGTCGGGCCCGCGGCCTATGATCGCACGAAGGAAGAACTCGCCGAGCAACGAGACGCCTTAGCGGATCTCCTCCGGCGCCTGGGGCCCGCGTAGCTGAGGCCATCAACTCCGAGACGACGCGGGTGCTGTCCTTCCACCGCGGGCAATTATTGCCCAGCAGCACCCGCTATCCCAAGGACAAGCCCTGGTCCTGAGACGGGAAGAAGATCATCGGGAGGGAGAGCGAAGGTTGGATCTGGGAGCATGTGAAGAGGCTCCTGTCCGATCCGGAAGTTCTTAAAGAGCAATAGGAGCAAGGTCGCGGCGATCCTGTGGTGAACCCGCGAGAGGAGCAGGAAGAGGAGCGCGTGGATCGGAGACTCAAGGCACTCGACCGGGAAGTACAGCGGCTGATCGACGCGTATCAGGCTGAGATCATCGAGCTTGGAGAACTGGAATCACGACGCAAGCAGGCGGAAGTGCATCGAGGGGTGCTGGAGCAGAGACGAAGGGACAGGGGAAGCATTCGGATCGAGAGCGTGGACTCCGGCTGCTGGAGGGGCTCGGGGGTGTTTTGCGAGCGTGTCCGCGGATCTCTACACGATCCGCCATTTGAAGTGAAGCAGAGCGTGCTCCGGCTTGTCGCGGAGCGGGTCGTCGTCGAGGAATCGCGACTAGTCATCCACCACGTGGTACCCACCGAGAAGTTTCGGTTGATACCGGAATGGTGGGCGCCAAGGGACTCGAACCCCTGACCTCCTGGGTGTGATCCGGATCGGGGATCGCTGAAATTTCAACGCAAACGCGGATCTCGTTGACCTCCAGCGAGTTCAATTGCCGCGTCTGTTCGCCAAGGGTATCAATCTCACCAAGTACGATAAGCTCGGTGCGAGTCGGGTGCGAGTAAGACTCCCGCGAACTCCATCCAATCCCGTCAGCGGACCCGTGCGGCTACTTCGCCACCGGCGCGATGATGCGTGAGGCGCATTCCCGCTCGTGATGAATGCGGTTGGTGGCGATCACGGCATTGGAGGGAAATTCAATTGTCAGCGCCTCTCCGTTTTGAGGATTCGGTTCGTACAGCGGCGCGCCCGTACTGGCCACGGTCAAACGGATGCGGTGCCCACGATTGAACACCTGGCTGACCCACCCCACCTCCAGCGGCACTTGGTACACCTTGCCCGGCTCCATCAGCACTTCCTTCGTGAACCCTTCGCGGTAGCGCGCGCGGCGTGGATAATCCATGATGAGAATGGACCGGCCATCGGGATAAACATCGCTCAGGCGCACGATAAAATCCGTGTCCCGCGCGGTGGAGGATACGTACAGCTCGGCCTTCATCTGGCCGATCCATTCCACCGGTTCGGTCAGCACGTCACTGGTAAACGTACGTACCTCGGCCTGTTGCTCAAAGGGGCGCGCATCCTTAGCGCCGGGGAATGACGCGCCGGGAATGGACATCGGGTGATACGGGTCGCTGAGGTAGGAGGTGAAGGATGTTTCATCCTTGGGCGGGGTCACGGACAGTCCTCCGCCTTGATGAAAGAACATCGAAACCGCGCGCGAAGACATCGGCCAGTCCTTGGCGGTACGCCAGACGTTGCCGGCGGAATTCGGCTCGCCCATCGCTCCCATGACGTAGTAGCGCACGGGCGGGTCCTTCTCCACGCCGTTGTCGACGCCCTTCAAATAGTGGTCGAACCATTTTCCCATGTGGCCATAGACATCCCAGCCCGCGTCGTCGGGGAACACCATGTCGCCAACCTTCGTAGGCTTGGGATAACCGCCATGCAACCACGGGCCAATCACCAGTTGCTGCTGACCGCGTGAATTTGGCCCGCCCTGGTGCTGGCGCCCGACGAAGCTTTGGATGGAACCCTGGTTCATGAAGTCGTACCAGCTTCCAATCGTGAAGCAGGGCACGTTCATTT
>JACQFK010000321.1 GCA_016200125.1 Planctomycetota bacterium | reverse complement strand
CGATGTCCCCCCGCTTGTACTTCGCGCTGCCCTTGAAGACCATGTGCTCGAAGAAGTGGGACACGCCCGTGAGCCCCTCGGGCTCGTTCACCGAGCCCACGCGATAGGCGAGCATCGCGGTGAGCGTCGGGAGGCGGTGATCCTCGCGGACGACGATCGCGAGCCCGTTGGGCAGCACGCGGCGCTCGATCTCCGCCAGGAGATCCGCCCTGCCGTGGACCTGCAGCTTGACGTCGTCCGGCGTATAGGAGCAGCCGAACGACAGGACCAGGAGAAAAAGGCACCCGATCAGCCTGTTCCCCCGATTTCCGATTTTCGGTTTTCGGCTTTCGGCCTCACGGGTTCGCATACCGCTCCTCCCGCATCTTCACCGAGGCGCGCAGCGCTTCCACTTCCTGGGGGGTCAGCAGCCGGGTCGCGCCCGATCCCAGGTGACCCAGCGCCAGCGGCCCCACACGGAGCCGCTTCAGGTTCTTCACTTTCAGACCGAACCGCGCGAAGACGCGCCGCACTTCGCGGTTCATGCCCTCGTGCACCGTGACCTCGACGACGGCGCCCTCGCGGTCGCGCTTCTTGACGAGGATCCGGATCGGGCCGGTCTTGCCCTCCGAGAGCCAGACGCCCTTCTGCATCTTCTCCAGGATCTCCGGCTTGAGCTCGCCCCTCACCACCACGTGATACGTCCGAGCCACGCCATATCGGGGGTGGGTGAGCAGATTCGCGAGGTCCCCGTCGTTGGTCATCACCAGGAGCCCTTCGGACTCCCAGTCCAGGCGGCCGACCGGATAGACGCGCTCGGGGATGTGCTGGACGTACTGCATGACCGTGCGACGCCCCGCCTCATCCTTGGTCGTCGTGACGGTCTTCTTGGGCTTGTTCAGGATGAGCGTGACCGGACGCGGCGGCCGGATGCGCTGGCCGCCGAACATGATCTTGTTCTTCGCCGGATCGACCTTGAAGCCCATCTCGGTGACGACCGCCCCGTCGACCGTGACCTGGCCCGCGGCGATGAGTTGCTCGCAGGCACGACGGGAGGCGACGCCCGAGTTGGCCAGGACCTTGTGCAGGCGTTCGGCTACCACGGGGTCACGCTGGGGAAAGGGGATCGGAGCGCTGCGGAAGGGGCCGGACCTGATCTCCCGGGCATAGTCTCACCGCCATCTCGGCGGAAATATCTCCAAGGGGACTTGACCCGGAGCGGCATTCTATCAGACAGAGGGGTGATTGCAAGGGATAGGCGCCGCGCGCCCGACATTCTTGTCCGCCGCTCCGACACTTCCGAGATCATCCCTCGCCGCTCCCTCCCGTCGCCGAAACACCTTTCAAGCGCTTCCCGCCCAACGGCTTCGGCGCCGGTTGGGGGGCCGCCCCTGGCACCTCCTTTGCGTTGCACGGGTCATAGGTTGACGGCCCAGGCTTACGGAGGCGGACCATGACGTGGATCGCAATGCTCCTGGCGTGCTCCTTCGAGCCGGCCTGCGCGGGTCCCCCCGCGCCGCAGGCCCCGCAGGAACAGGAGCCCACTCCCGATAAGAAGTCCCGTCTGACCGATCTCACCATCGAAGACCTCATGAGGATCGAGGTCACCTCCGCCGCCCGGAAGCCCGAGCGGCTCGTCGACACCGCCTCCGCGATCTTCGTCATCCGCAACGACGACATCCTCCGCTCCGGCGTCCGCTCCGTCCCCGAGGCGCTGCGCATGGCCCCGGGCATCGAGGTGGCGCGGATCGACGCCAATAAGTGGTCGGTCACGGCCCGCGGCTCCGGCGGCATGTTCGCGAACAAACTCCTCGTGCTCGTGGATGGCCGCAGCGTCTACAACCCCACCTTCTCCGGGGTCCACTGGGACGTGCAGGATCTGATGCTCGAGGACGTGGACCGGATCGAGGTGATCCGGGGCCCCGGGGCCACCGTCTGGGGGGCCAACGCCGTCAACGGGGTGATCAACATCATCACCAAGAAGGCCTCGGAAACCCAGGGAGGGGTGGCCACCGGCGGCGGCGGAACCCAGGAGCGTGGCTTCGGCGCGGCGCGCCTGGGCGGCAAGATCGGCGACCGGACCTACTACCGCGTGTTCGCCAAGTACTTCGACCGGGCGGATTCTGAGGGAGGCAACGACCTCTCCAAGCTGGGCCACACCGGAATGCGCCTCGACTGGAACCCGGAGGATTCCGACACCCTGACCCTGCAGGGCGACTACTACCGTGGCACGATGGGAGTCGACCGCTTCGCCGCGATGCTCCTGCCCCCCTTCCAGGAGGAGCAGTTCACCTCCTCGCGGGTCTCGGGGGGGAATCTGCTCGCCCGCTGGACTCACGAGGCCGGCCCCAAGAACGTCCTGGCGGCGCAGTTCTACTATGACCGCACCGATCGCAACGCCCCCTGGAACCGGGAAACGAGGGACACCCTGGACTTCGACCTCCATCACGCGATCCCCCTCCTCGAAGGTCACGACGTCACCTGGGGTCTCGGGCTCCGCTGGACCCGCGGGGAGTTCGGCAACACCTTCACCTCCCAGGTGATCCCGGACACCAAGGTGGACCAGATCTCCAGCGCCTTCCTTCAGGACGAGATCTCCCTGGTGCCCGGCGCGCTGCTCCTGACCCTCGGCTCGAAGTTCGAGTACAACAACTACACCCGGCTCGAAATCCTTCCGAACGCGCGCCTGCTTTGCACCCTGGCCGAGGACCAGGTCGTCTGGCTCGCCGCGTCCCGGGCCGTCCGCACCCCCGCGCCGGCGGACACCCGCGCGCGCTTCAACCAGGCGGTGATGCCGCCGCCGGGACCCGG
>JACQFK010000320.1 GCA_016200125.1 Planctomycetota bacterium | reverse complement strand
TTCATTCTACCCGATTGCCCTTCGCCTCCGGGGGCCGTCCCATCCGCGTCTCCAGTATATCGGAATTTACTTCCATTATCAGAAACAGGATATATATTATATCGAAGTACGTTTCCGATAAAGGAGAAATGATGCGAGCCTTGCTCAAGCCGGCCGCCGCCCCCGGGGCGCTGATCGCCGACCTCGACCTGCCCCGCTGCGGGCCGGACGACCTCCTCCTGCGCGTGCGCGCCACCTCGATCTGCGGCACCGACGTCCACATCTGGTCCTGGAACGACTGGGCGAAGAGCACGGTCCGGCCGCCGCTCGTCCTGGGCCACGAGGTCGCGGGCGAGGTCGTCGAGATCGGCCGCGACGTGACCGCCTTCAAGCCCGGCGACTGCGTCTCGGTCGAGAGTCATCTGCCCTGCGGCGACTGCCCCCAGTGCCGGGACGACCGGATGCACATCTGCGACCGCCTCCAGATCCTGGGCGTCCACCGCCAGGGGACCTTCGCGGAGTACCTGTCCGTGCCGGCCCTCTGCGCCTGGAAGAACGCGCCGGGGACGCCCGCCGAGGTGGCCTCGATCCTCGAGCCGCTCGGCAACGCCGTGCACGCCGCGTCGGAGGCCGACGTGCTGAACAAGAAGATCGTCGTGTTCGGCTGCGGCCCCACCGGGCTCTTCTCGGTGATGGCCGCGAAGGCGATGGGAGCGGCGTCGGTCTTCGCGGTCGACGTGAACCGCGACCGGCTGGCCATGGCGAAATCGCTGGGGGCCGACGAGCTGTTCGACGGCGCGCTGCCCGATCTCGCGGCGCTGCTGGCGAAGCAGGCGGGCGGCGCCGGGGCGGACGCGGCCTTCGAGATGTCGGGGAACCCGGGCGCCGTCACGACCGCGCTGCGGTCGCTCCGGAAGGGCGGGACGCTGATCGCCTTCGGCCTGCCGAAGCAGGCGGTGGCGGTGGACTGGTCGAACGACCTGATCCTGCCGGGCCGGCGGATCCTGGGCGTCGTGGGGCGCCACATGTTCCGCACCTGGGCGACGATGCAGCGCCTGCTCAACGAGGGCAGACTCGACCCGCGGCCCGTGATCACGCACCGCTACCGCCTCTCGGAGTTCGGCGAGGCCTTCGGCGCGCTCACGTCGGGCACGGCGGGCGTCGGAAAAGCGGTGATGATTCCCTAGCGGTCCCGGTGTCTATAGGATTGGAGCGGAGGTCTTATGAGTGGTCTCTCTGCAGCGGTCCTCTCGCTGCTCCTCGCTCAGGAGAAGGCGAAGATCAGCGTCGAGTACGACGAGGTTCCGGACGTCAAGGAGTGGGCCGAGAAGGCCCGGGATCTCTGCGAGAAGTGGTACCCCGTCATCTCCGAACTCCTCGCCGGCAAGGATTTCACTCCTCCGCGCGAGGTCCGCATCGTCTTCAAGGACGAGAAGAAGGGCATCGCCTACACCAGCGGGGCGAAGATCACCGTCGTCGCCGACTGGATCCGGAAGCATCCCGACGACTACGGCATGGTGATCCACGAACTGACCCACGTCGTGCAGTCCTACAAGAAGGGCGTCGGCTGGATCACGGAGGGGATTGCCGACTACGTCCGCAACTTCAAGTATGAGCCCAAGCCGAATCCGCCGAAGATCGGCGCCAAGGCGAAGTACACGGACGGCTACAAGACGGCGGCGACCTTCCTCGCCTGGATCGAGAAGGCCAAGGACAAGGACGTCATCCGGAAGCTCAACGAGCTGATGCGAAAGGGAGGCTACAAGGACGAGCTGTTCAAGGACTGGACGGGCTCGGATCTGGACGAGCTGTGGAAGGAATTCCTGTCGGCGCAAGGGTAAGGAGGACCGGGATGACCAAGTGGAGCGGGATTCTGACGCTGGCATGCGTCGCGCTGTTCGGGGGCTCGATCGCTCCCGCGCAGGACAAGCCCCCGACGGCGCACACCCCGGACTACCGGAAGTGCAAGAAGTGCGCGCCGTCGCTGGCCAGGGCGATGACCTACCTCAAGGCCAACTTCGAAAACCCCAAGACCAGGCGCGTCATCGGCTCGATGACGCCCGGCTACATGATGAGCGGCTTCGCCTTCATGATGGACGGAGAGGGCTCCCAGAAGGAGCTCGAGAAGTGCGTGAAGCACTGCTGCGAGGCCATCAACGATACCGGCTACAACCGGAACTGGTACCTCGGCATGTGCTTCTTCTTCCTCGCCGAGTACTCGATGAAGTACGGAATGACCCCGGCGATCGAGAAGGCCTTCCGCGACGGCCTCAAGAAGGCCGAGGAGCAGCAGGAGAAGACGGGCGGCTGGTGCCACCACCTGCGGATGTGGGCCGAGGACGGCTACAACAAGAAGGGCGGCGGGCAGGACCTCGGCATGATCGACACGATGATGTTCGCCGCCTTCATGGAGCTCAAGACGCTGGGGATCAACCCCGGCCCCATCGTCGACCGGACCCAGAAGTGCCTCGAGTCGATCTCGGACGGCACCGGCATCCGCTACGGCACCGACAACAACGTCGGCGACGCCGGGATGGCCCGGGCGTCCTACGCGCTCCTGGGACTCCAGGCCACGGGCCGCATCACCCATCCCTTCTACGCGAAGTTCACGAAGGGCATCGAGACGCGGTACAAGCACATCAAGGAGGGGGTCCACGGCTTCGCCCCCTACCACTGGTTCAGCGTCGCCGCCGCCAGCCACCGGATGGGGCCGGACATGTACCGCAAGTACGTCGACGAGTATCTCGACCGGATGATGGCGACCCAGACCGCGGAGGGCGTCGTCTCGCTCGAGGACGACGACGTCGCCTCGACGGCGGTCTACGCCTGCACGATCATGATGCAGAAGGACCGGATCTTCGTCCCCCGCGGGAACAGCAAGCCCAGCGCCAAATCCAACAAGGAGGAGTACAAGCTGGGGGTCGAGGCGCTGACGAAGGACGACTACGCCCGGGCCTACCAGCACTTCGAGGCGGTCGCGCCCGACCGCGACTCCGAGGAGCTCGTGCCGATGGCGCGCGAGAAGCTGCAGAAGATCACCGAGCTCTCCTGGGAGCGCTTCAAGGAGGCGGAGACCCTCGAGGCGGCGGGCGAGACGGCCGACGCGATCAAGGCCTTCCAGTCCGTCGAGAAGGCCTTCGCCGGGATGCCCGTCTCCGTCGAGGCGAAGCAGCGCATCGATACCCTGAAGTCGAAGCCGGCGAAGAAAGCCTGATCCGCATTCCCGGGGGAGGAACGGAGGGGCGACCGTTCCTCCCCTGGGGCCAGCCGCCCCTGCGGGGGAGTTGGTCCCCATCGTGAGGGCGGTCGCCGAGGGAATCTCTATCCGCCCATGGGCGCCATTGCAGTTCACTACGGGTTTCGGCGTCCAATGCTGCGATGGAACCGCGCACCGGGTTCGAGTGGCTGGACACCCCCTTCATCATCACCCGGACCCTCGCGACGCTCCTGGGCGCGTTCCTGGTCTGTGTCGTCGGGTGGGAGCTGATCGCTGCCATCCGCTCGAGCGGGTCCGGCACGACGGCGGAACAGGGGTCCGGCCATCCGCTGCTCGGGGACGCGATCCTGGTCCTCCTGTTGCTTCTGGCGATCCCGTCGACGATCCTCGTCTGGCGCCGCCCCCGGCTCGGGTTCGTCCTGTCGGCGGTGGAATGGATCCCCTGCGGATGGATGTTCTTGGACTCCCTCCGCGATTGGAGAGGGGCGGCGCTCGCGCTCGGTCCCTTGTCGTGGCTGGCGTTCGTCGCGTGGAGAGTGGGGCCGGGCAGGACGGACTGGTCCGCTCCGAAGATTCCCCCGGGCGAGCCCGCCGAAGAAGAATGCACCGGGTTTGAGTGGCTTGATACGCCCTTCATCATCACCCGCGTCCTGGTGAGCCTGCTGGGGGCGTGGTGTCTCTTCCTGGTCGTCTCCGGACTCTGCGATTCCGCCTCCATCTTCCTGGCGTCCTTGAAGCCGAAGGACCCGGACGTCGTGGAGAGGACGCGCTGCTGGGCTGAGCGGACGCCAGGCCGCGACGTCCTGATGGGGCTCCCGGTCACGGTGCCCGCGATCCTGGGAACGCTCTTCGTCTGGCGCCGGCCTAGAGTCGGATTTCTTCTCGCAGGCCTGGCCTGGGTTGCCGTCTTTGTCGTTGGCATTCTCGTGGAGGTCCTTCTGACGCAACTGGACCAGACCCTCGAATTGCCGGATTGGAGTTTCGCGGCGCTCTTCCTGATTCCCCCGCTCTGGCTCGCCTTCGCCGCGTGGAAGGTCCCACTTCCTTCAATCTCCCCTGCTTCCTGAGGACCTTGCGCAGCCGTTCGCGGAGCTGAGTTCACCTCTGCAACTTGAAGCCGCTGAAGCGAACGAGTACCGTTGCTGGAAGGCTGGCAGCGGTCCCGGGGAGATGAGGCCCTCGACCGGGCCCTCGTCCGCGTGCGGGAGGCGCTCCGTTGAAGCCGCCCGTCACGCCGGCCCCGGCGCCGACTTCTTCCGCCCGATGAAAAC
>JACQFK010000319.1 GCA_016200125.1 Planctomycetota bacterium | reverse complement strand
TCTCGCGCAACAAGACCGAGTACGACTTCTGGACCCTCGCGATCATCGAGCTCTCGCTCTTCATGATCTCCGGCTCCTTCGTCCAGCCGCCGACCTTCGTCCCGCTGCTCCTGATCAGCGTCGCCTGCCTCTTCATCACCTTCCAGCGGGCGGCGATCCTGAAGTGCGGCGTCCTGGGCGAACCTTCGAAGGGCGGGGTCGGGCTCGCCTTCGTCACCCTGTTCCTCACCCTCGAGATCGCCGCCGTCGTGTTCGTCGTCTTCCCTCGCGGCGCCTTCCGCATGGAGAAGCCCCCCGCCCCCGAGCAGGCCGAGAAGCCCAAGAACCAGGAAGGGCCCCAGCCGCCCGGCCCCGGCGACCACATCGGCATGCCCCGCCAGGCCGCCTTCCTCAAGCTCACCAACTTCAACCGGCTCAAGACCGACTTCACGCCCGTCATGAGGATCCACATCCGCGACCTCCAGAACAAGCCGCTGCCCCCCGAACAGACCCTCTACATCCGCGGCGCCGTCCTCGACACCTACGAGAACGGCGAGTGGCGCACCGACTTCAAGAAGCTCACCAAGCGCGACGGCGACGACCTCCGCCTCGACGGCTGGACCGAGCTCGAGCGCAGCGTCCCCCAGGGCCGCAAGATCGTGCGCCAGCACATCCAGACCGTCGCCCTCTCCGAGGACCTGAGCTTCTCGCTCGCCGACCCGATCCGGGTGAAGTGGCCGGAGGCCCGCTATGATCCCGCGGGCGTCCTCTTCTACCCCGTTCCGCCCCGCGGGGTCTTCGAGTACGACGTGGAAAGCGCGCTCATGCCGCCGCAGCTGCCGTCGGCGACGTCCAAGGCGCCGATCCCCGAGCGCTATCTCCAGCTTCCGCCCGGGCTCACGCTGCTCCGCATGCTGGCGCGCCGGGTCACCGATTCCCTCGACGAGGGCCGGAACCTGCGTGCGAGCCGCCTGGTGCACTGGCTCACCCACCAGGGCTTCACGTACAAGCTCGACCCCTTCGTCCCCGTCCTGGGCAAGGATCCCGTGGAGCACTTCCTCGAGACCCGGACCGGCTACTGCGCCCATTTCGCCTCGGCGCTCGCGCTGATGTGCCGGGCCAGCGGCGTCCCCGCGCGGGTCGCCACCGGCTTCCAGCTCCACGACCCCGAGGAGGACGGCTCCTACCTGGTGCGCAACTCCGACGCCCACGCCTGGGTCGAGGTCTGGTTCGGCCCCGAGCAGGGCTGGCGCGTGTACGATGCGACCCCCGGGGCGATCCCCGACATCCCCCTGACGCCCGAAGGCGCGCCCGTCGCCTCGGTCGAGGACAAGAAGAAGGACGACAAAGGTCCCCCCAAGCGCTGGGACTCCTTCATCACGGATTTCGATCCCAGCGTCCAGAGCCTGGCGCTCGGGGAGGGATTGAGAAAGGCCGCCCGCGTGCTGATCTCCGTCGCTCGCGCGATCGCGTCGCCGCTGACGGCGGCGATCCTCGTCGGGCTCGTGCTCGCCTCGGCGGTGACGTATTCCCTGCTCCCCCGGAGCCGAAAGAACCGGCTGCGCCAGCTGGTCGCGGGCTTCCGCGAGCCGACTCCGGTCGATTTCTACCGCGACTTCCTCTGGATCCTCACGAAGCTGGGCATCCGCAAGCATCCCGCGCTCACCGCGCGGGAGTTCGCCGTCCAGGTGAAGGCGTCCATCCCCGAGGAGGGGATCACGTTCCTCACGGAGAAGTACTGCGAGGCGCGCTTCCGGGGAACCCCGCCGGCGCCGGAAGAGCGGCGGCGGATCGACGACATCCTGGAACGGTTGACCAAGCTTGCGCCGGCCAAGAAGTAATCAGCGATACTTCTCGAAGAGATCGCCCGCCGGCCACTCCTTGACCGCGTCCGCCGCCCGGTGCAGCGCGGGATCCAGCTTCTCGTCCTTCAGCCGCTCGTTGAACAGCGCCGCCCAGACGAGCCCGTCGTGGCGCCGCACGAGCAGCGTGCTCGTGCCGGGCAGCGCCCCGGTGTGCCAGGTGTTCATCTTCCCCTCGGCGCCGACGGGGCGGATCATCCAGCCGAGGCCGTAGTAGACCGGCGCGTTGCCCGCGTTCCCCGGCTTCGCGAACATCATCTCGCGGCTCTTCTCGTTGAGGACCTTGTCGATCGACGACGCGAAGCGCACGAGATCGATCGCCGACGCCAGCCAGCCTCCGTGGGAATCCATCGCCTCGAGGCAGAAACTGCCGTAGGGAGTCGGCACGTCCCTCCCCTCCAGGCTGTCGAAGACCGGCTTGGCGGGCTTTGCCGATCCCGGATAATAGGTGACCTCGTCCTTCTCCCGGTTCTCCCGGAGCGAGCGGCCCAGCGTCATCCGCGTGATGCCCATCGGGGCGAGCACCGCCTTCTTGACGTAATGCTCGTAGGTCTCGCCGCTGAGCTGCTCGATGATCCGGCCCAGCACGCAGTATCCGAAGTTCGAGTAGGCGAAGCGGCTGCCCGGATCGACGTCGAGCGGACGGCCCATCATGTAGCGGATGATGTGGAGCGACGTGGGCGGCGACGGCACCCCCAGCGCGCCCGAGATCTGGGACGCCATGAACATGGGATCGCCGCTCTTGTCCCGGTTCCAGCCGCCCAAATGCTGGAGCAACTGCCGCACCGTGATGTCCGCCAGGCGGGGATCGACCGTCGCGTCGGCGGGCGGCTTGAGATCGAGCAGCGCGAAGGCCTTGGCGTCGAGGTCGAGCTTGCCGTCCTGCGCGAGCTTGAGCACCGCGACCGCGGTGATGGGCTTCGAGAGGCTGGCAATGCGGAACAGCGACGCGGGCTCGACGGGGGCCTTGTTGACGACGTCCCCGAGCCCGAAGCCCTTTGCGTAGACCAGCCGCCCGTCCTTCGCCACCGCGAGCGCCCCGCCCGGGATCTTCATCCGGAGCTGGGCTTCCATCGGATCGTCGAAGCTCTTGAGCGCGTCCTCCTGAAGGAGAAGCGCCGCGACCAGCAGCAGGCTCATGTCTACAGAACCACGCGGATCCCGCCGACGGTCCGCCCCGCGTGATTTTTCAGGACGGGATCGGCGGCTTTCGCGAGGCGGGAGAGATCCTCCTTGTCCAGCCACCCGAGCTTCCGGACCACGGCGTGGAGGACGTGGACCCAGGAGCGGGCGTTGCCGTCCTCGACCTTGAGGGCGATGCCCGCGGACTTCCCGGGGAAGCCGCAGAGGTAGACGCCTTCCGCGCCGCCCTTGGCCAGGAGCCGATGCGGCGCCGCCGACATGAGGGTCACGCAGGGCCGGCCGACCATCGCCGGATGGGCCATCATGGCGTCGCGCACCCGCTTGGGGGTGCCGGGCTCCGAGCTGAACGCCGCGATCGCCCGCGCCATGGCCCGGAGCGGGAGCCCGAAGGTCGGTGCGCTGCAGCCGTCGATGCCGATCTCGATCGACCCGGGCTTGACCCCGGCGAAGCGGGCGACGTTGCGCAGGTTGGCCTTCTGGAGCGGATGGCCGGGCTTCAGGTAACTGTCGAGCGGAGCCCGCATGAACTTCGCCGCGGCGACCATGCCGGAGTGCTTGCCCGAACAGTTGTTGTGGATCGCCGTGGGTTCCTTCCCCGAGCGGATCAGCTCGCGGAGACCGCGGGAGCCGCTCGGCGGGTGGGCGCCGCACTGCAGGTTCGCGACGCCGAGCTTCGCCTTCTTCAGGATCGACGACGCCGCGCGCACATGCTCGGGCTCGCCGGGATGCGAGCCGCAGACCACGGCGACCTCTTCGGCCGAGAGGCCGTAGGCGTCGGCCGCGCCGCTCTCGACCACGCTCAGCCCCTGGAAGGGCTTGGCGCAGGAGCGCATGAACACGGGATGGTCGACGGCGCCGCGGAGCAGCGCCGCCTTCCCCGCCTCGAGGGCGATGAGGGAGACGCGGTGGACCGATTCGACCTCGCCGTTGCGGTGGTACTCGCAGAGGAGTTCTTTCATGAGAGCTCTTTCTTGATCATGGATTCGACACCGGAGAAGGCCGTCTTGCGGGCATCGTAGCTGAGCGAGAAGGTTTCCGCACGCATCACGCAGCGACGGGCGGCCGAAAGAATGACCTTCCCGCCCCTGGGGTCGTCGCCGAAATAGAGCGCGCACTGGAGGAGCCGGATGAGGGCCGCGGCCTTGGAGACGGGATGGACGCCGCGGGGACCCTTGCGGTCGAGCAGCAGGATCGCCTCGAGCGGCCGCGAGGCCGGGTTCCTGCCCGGAAGGAAGTCCCCGCGGAAGGGCGTGCCCCAGAGGCGCGTGCCGACGACGCCGACCAGCTCGTCGGCGAGGAGCCGCGACTTCGGGACGGAGCGGCCCAGCGTGCTCTTCCCCGCGCCCGAGACGCCGGGGAAGAGCCAGCCGTCGACGGCGGCCGAATGGCAGAGGAAGCCGCCGCGCTTCACGAGCTCGAAGCTGAGGGCGATGCGGAGAAGCGAATCCAGCGGCGAGAGCCCGCGGACGATCGTGGCGCGGCCGATGCCCGGCGCGAGGTCGAGCGCCAGGTCGTGCCGCTCGATGCGACCGGCCCGCCCGTCCCACACCACGCGCGGCTCGTCGCGGAAGCCCCGGAGCTTCTTTTTCGTCAGAGAGAGATCGAGTGACAGGTCGGGCGAAGCCCTGGAGGCGAACGGCCCGTAGCGGCGGCGGGCCGAGGCGATGAAGCGGCTCTCCTCCGCCGTCAGGCGGATCGAGACGCCGCAGACGCGGATCGTGAGCTCAGGCAAGTTTCTTGAAGATCATCACGGACAACGCGGCGTGGACCAGCAGGGCGGCGACCGCGAGCCCCTCCTTGACCATCCACAGGGACATCAGGAGCGTCGCGTTGAGAAGGATGATCCCCCCGATCCCGTCCCTCACGAGCAGCAGGATGCCCTTCCGGTCCCGGGCCTGCCAGGTTCTCTTGAAGATCCAATGGATGAGAAACGTGGCGATGAAGAGAGCCAGCCAGGGGAGTTTAACGAGGCCGACTTCCAATCCCGGGTCCCCGTATTTCAAGGACCGCCAAGCCGCCCCCGCCAGAGGGATCCAGGAGGCCATCATCAGGGCCGCCGCCATCATCAGGGAGGCGCCGATCCAGAGGCGTCGGCGATCGAGATTCCCTTCTTCAAGCGTCGACACGTAGGTGAGGGCCGTCACATACACGAACTCCGGTATCCCCAGCAGCACCAGATGCCAGACCTGGAAGTACCTCGGGCCTCCGAGGTGCCAGTCGGGCAGCGCCCCGATCGCGATCGCTCCTCCCGCAGCGACCCCCAGGAGGAAATTGGAGGCCCGGACGAGTCCCATGACCGGGGGCAGCTTGATCAGGCAATCGTAGGTGACGATCCCGGCGACGACCAATCCCCAGAACACGAACCTTTGCGGGCGCGAGCCGTGCCCGTAGTCGGCGAAATACAGCGCGGCGGCCGACGCCGCCAGCACTCCGAAGGAAGCGATGAGGGCAGCCCGCAGGGAAAGGCGGCCCGAAGGCAGCACTCGGTTCGGCGCGACTTCCTGGTCGCGTTTCCGATCGGCGATGTCGTTCAGCGCCATTCCAAACGCGTAGAGCCCTCCGGAGGCGATCGCCAGCAACCCGAGGGTCATCCAGGCGTCGAACCTGAATTCCTTTCCGGAGAAACTCACCAGATATCCCGTCACGCTGTCGGCGATCGCCGTGAAGACGAGAGGAAAGCGGAACAGCTTGAGGCAGGCCACGACGTCGAAGCGGCGGGCCATCGTTCAGGCCAGTCTCTTGAAGATCACCACGGAGATCGCGGCGGGGATCACGAGCCAGGCCACCCAGAGCGCCGTGTTGAAGCCGTCGAGCGACGCGACCAGGGCTGCGTCGAGCAGGATGATGCCGCCTACCCCGTCGCGGACGAAGAGCATGATGCCCTTCTTGTCCCGCGCGCCCCAGGCGCGCCGCAGGATCCAGGCGGCCAGGACGCTCGCGTACAGGGTCCCCTGCCAGCGGCCCAGAAGGTCGCCCACCACGCTGTGGACGTTCGGCGCGCCCGTGGCCGCGGAACGGCCGTCGATGGAGAGGGACAGGGACAGCGCGATCGCCGCCGCCTGCGCCGCGAGCGCCATCAACGCCGCGCCCACGCCGAGCTTTCGACGATCCGCTCCGACGTCTTCCAGCGTCGAGACATACGTCAGCGAGGAGACATAGACGAGCGTCGGCGCCAGCACGAGGGCGATGATCCGGAAGTCCGCCGCGCCGTCCATGTTCAGCGGCGACGAAGCCGAGATGCCCAGGAGCAGGTTGCAGACCCGGACACATCCCATGACGGGCGGGAATTTGAGGAAGACATTGTAGGCGACGATGAAGAACGCCGTCGCCCCCCACACGACGAGCCTCTGCACCAGATACTGATAGCCCAGACCCAGCACCGCGCAGCCCGAGGCGATCAGTGCCAGGACCATGGCCCAGCGCGCGGCCCGAAGCGAAAGCCGCCCCGACGGCAGCACGCGCCCCGGCGCCGCGCTCTTATCCTTCTCGACGTCAGCGACGTCGTTCAGCGCCATGCCGAAGAAATAGAGCCCTGCGGAAGACACGGCCAGCAGCCCCGCCTTCTCGAAATAGTCCCCCCGTCCCGTGATGAGGCAGCCGGCCGCGCTGTCGGCGATCGCGGTGAACACCAGAGGAAAGCGGAACAGCTTGAGGTAGGCGACGGGGTCGAAGCGGCGGGCCATGGCTCCGCCTCAGCGCTTGCGCGACGCGACGTTTGGATTTCGGATTCCGGTTTTCGGATTTCCCATCAGTAGCCGACGATGTCGTCCAGCTTCGAGACGCTCACGATCAACTGCTTCCGCACCTTCACTTCCCTGCGGTTGGGCTTCACGCCGAACTTCTTCGTGTCCATGATGTACTGCTCCTTCGTCGAGGGGCTCTCGCGGCGGTCGTGAGCGTCCACCTCCGTCATCACCAGGAAGTGGTCCTCCACCCGGGCGAGCGTGCCGAGGAAGACGAACATGGAGTCGGTGTCCACCACCACGATCTTCCCGACCAGGTCCGCCCAGCCTTCGTTATCCACGGCGGATCATTTGACGAGGCGGGTGATGTCGTTGAACGTGACAAAGACGAACAGCGTGAGGATGAAGGCCAGGCCCACGTACTGGAAGCCCGCGATGAACTTCTCGCTGGGCGGCGGCTTGCCGAACCACTTGCGCACCACCTCGATCAGCAGCAGCACGTTGTGGCCGCCGTCCAGGATCGGGATCGGGAGCAGATTGAAGATGCCCAGGTTCACCGTGATCAGGCAGAGCAGCCAGACGAAGTTGCCGAAGGCCCGCTCGGCAAACACGTACGACGCCTGCATGATCCCGATCGGGCCCGAGAAGCCCGAGGCCGACTCGCCGCCCGTCATCACCTTCCGGAGGATGTCGATCGTCATGACCGTGATGTCCACGGGCTCGATCAGGCCCACCTTCACCGCGTCCCCGAAGGGACGGCGGCGGAAGGGCATCGAGCCGCCGGCCTTGAGCGCCCCCCGGCTCCAGCCCTCGTCGTGCGTCGGGAAGCCCGCCGCGGCCAGATCCCCCTCGTCCTTCGGCTCCGCCACGAGGTTGAGCTTGACCCTCTGCCCGGCCCGCTCGACCTCGATCGGGATGGTCTTGGGCGCGTCCTCGCGCACGGCGACGATGGCCGGCACCTTCTGCTTGGGCAGGCCCTCCAGCGTCACGTCGCCCGAGAAGTCGGCGATCTTCACCAGCTTGTCCCCGGTCTGCAGCCCCATCCTCGCGAAATAGGAGTCGGGCTTCACGACCGCGAAGATGTTGGACAGCTTCGGATCGAGCTCCACGCCGAGGAGGCCCCGGCCGCCCTCCCCCTTCTGGGGCGTGATCGTGAAGGTCCGGGTCTCGTCGTCCCGCTGGACGGTGATGGCGAGGGGAACCCCCGCCGCGACCTCGACCGCCGCCTTCAGCTCCGGCCAGGAGTTGATCTTCTTGTCCCCGATCTGGGTGACGAGATCGCCTTTCTTCAGGATGCCCGCCGACGCGGTGTTGTCGTGGACCTTCGCGATGCGCGCCTGGCAGAGATTCTCGTCCGCGGGAATCAGGTACCAGGTCTTCCTGGGGAGTTTGACCGTCACCTCGCGGAGCTTATCGTCGTTCTCGAAGGTCGGATCCCGCCGACGCAGGGTGACCGTCACGTCCCTGTCGATCGCCTCCTTGAGCAGCGCGTCGGCCTCCAGGTGGGAGAACACCCGCTTGTCGCCGACCTTGACGATCTCGTCCTTCTCCCGGACCTCCTTCTGGTACAGCGGTGATCCCGCCACCGG
Organism: Planctomycetota bacterium; assembly: GCA_016200125.1. Next base: position 369 of record JACQFK010000319.1, on the reverse strand, counting down.
CGCCGCGAGCATCAGGGTCGGCGGCTGGGAATCGTGGTGGCTGGAACGGGAGGTCTCGACCATGACCTCCATGACCCCGGAGCCCCGCTTCAGCTTGACCGGGACGATCGTCCCGTTCGGACGGCGGATCATCTCGATGCGGAGCTTCTCGAGGCTGTCGATCTTGCGGCCGCCGACCTCGAGGATGACGTCGCCCGGCTGGATGCCCGCCTTCGCCTCGGCCAGGCCGGGGCGGCCGATCTCGTTCGGCACCTCGACCTTCCCCACCACGTAGGCGAGGATGGCGATCGGAAACGCAATGATGAGGTTCATCATGGCGCCCGCGACGAAGATCTGGAAGCGCTGCCAGGGGGTCTTGGACGTCAGCTC
>JACQFK010000318.1 GCA_016200125.1 Planctomycetota bacterium | reverse complement strand
GGCTCAGCACCTCGGGGCCCTTCCTCCAGCCGCCGCCGCGCATGAACTGCGCGAGCTTGTCGTTGTTCTTCTTGTAGCCCGGGTTCTTGTCGTACCAGTCCTTGATGCCCGCCATGATCTCGTCGACGCTCGCCAGCTTCCCGTCGGCCTTGGGGAAGTAGGTCATGAGCGAGCTGTCGATGAGGTGCCACTCCCCGTCGTAGAAGACCTCGGGCACGCTGTGGGAGTTGATGATCCGACCGCGCGCCTTGAGTCCCGCGGCGCGGGCGAGGCATTCGACGTCGCTGGACGCGATGCTGCAGAGCGAGTAGCCGTAGACGTTGAAGATCTTGAAGGGATCCTGTACGGCCAGCTCCTGCTGGACGTACTCGTTCGGCGGCGCCTCCTGGTGCTGGTAGGTGCGCACGGTCCGCCACACCGTCAGCGCCCTCTCGGCGTCGCTCATCCCCTCCTTGAGGTAGGCCTTCTTCCAGGTCTCGAGGTTCGTCATGTCCGCGACCTTGTCCGAGACGACCTTGACGTGGCAGACCACGCCGGGCTGCTCGGGGGCGGCCGCCGCGTTCCGGCGCTGCTGCGCGGAAAGGAGGGGCGCGCCGAGGACCAGGAAGACGAGAAGGCGAAGCGCGAAGGGCATGGAGTGGCTCCTCTCAGGGGGATCCCGCTCGACGGCTCAAGCTATAGTTCCCCCCGCGGCGCCCCGGGGGTGCGGAAATCCGCTACTTGGAGAAGAAGGGAAAGAGCTTGCGGATCTCGTCGGCCGTGGGGCGGCGGCCGTACTCGCAGATCTCGAAGGCCTCCGCGAAGCGGACCTTGTCCGCCGCCTCGGCGCCGTAGTACTTCGCGAGCGCCGCGCGGTGCTGCTTCGCGGGGGCGGAGAAGTAGCCCTCGAACTCCGTCCGCACCTGCTGCTTCCGGGCGGCCACGGCCGCGGGGTCCTTGGGATCGGGCACCAGGTGCTTCCCGCCGTTGCAGCCGCCCTCGTAGAACTGCGACTCCAGCGCCTCCATCGCGGCGAGCTTCTTCTCGATCACGTCGTCCACCGACACCGCGATGTCCGGCGTGAAGGGGTTCGGCCGCTGGAACTCGTCCTCCGAGAACAGGAAGACCGGATTCTTCGTCAGGTGCGGCGTGTCGGGGCAGAAGTGGGGCACCGTGACCATGTAGGCCGCGTCCATGACGAGCACGCCGACGTAGCGGTGGTCGGGGTGGTAGTCGTTGGGACGGTGGCTGATGACCACATCCGCCTTCCACTCGCGGATCAGCCGGCAGATCGTGCGCCGGTTCTCCATCGTGACCATGAGCTCGCCGTCGTGGATGTCGAGCACCTGCGACGCGGCCCCCAGGATCTCGCCGCACTTCTTCACCTCGGCCGCGCGCCGCTTGGCCAGCGGCCCGCCCGCCATGCCCCAGTGGCCGATGTCGCCGTTCGTGCAGGAGACGAACTTGACGTGGTGGCCCAGCGCCGCCCACTTGGCGCCGGCGCCGCCCTCGGCCCACTCGCAGTCGTCCGGATGGGCGCCGAACGCGATGATGCGGAGCTTGCCGTCCTGAGGGGGGTCCATGAGCGCCACCGGCGCGGGGAAGGCGCAGGAGGCCGCGAACAGCAGCGGAAGGAGCGCGAGGCGTGGGTTCATCGGACTCTCCTCTATAGGGGAAACAGCTTGTCGAGTTCTTCGGGCGTCGGCTGGCTTCCGTACTCGCAGAGCTCGAAGGCCTCGGCGTGCTCGACCTTCGCCGCCTTCTTCCCGTAGCGCTTCTCGAGGGTTTTCCGGAACTTCTCCGCCTTGCTCCCGAAGGCCGCGCGGAGCTCGTCGCGGACCTTCCTGCGCCGCGCCGCCTTGCCGGCCGCGTCGCCGGGCACGGTGTCGGCCGCCGCGTTGCAGCCGCCCTCGTAGAACTGCGACTCCAGCGCGTCGAAGCAGTCGAGCTTCTTCTCGATCACGTCGTCGATCGCGACCGCGACGTCCGCCGAGAAGGGCGCCGGCTTCTGGAACTTGTCGTCGCAGTAGAGGAAGACCGGGTTCGAGGCCAGATGCGGCGTGTCGGGGCAGAAGAAGGGGACCGTCACCATGTAGGCCGCGTCCTGGACCAGCACGCCCGTGTAGCGGTGGTCCGGATGGTAGTCGTTGGGGCGGTGGCTGATCACCAGGTCCGCCTTCCACTCGCGGATCAGGCGGACGACCGCCTTGCGGTTTTCGAGCGTGGGCATCAGCTCGCCGTCGTGGGTGTCGAGCGCGACGCTCTCGAGGCCCAGGATCTTCCCGCACTTCGCCAGCTCGGCGGCGCGGCGCCGCGCGAGCGGGCCGCCGGCCATCGCGAAGTGGCCGACGTCGCCGTTGGTGAGGGCGACGAACTTCACCGCGTGGCCCTTCGCGGCCCACTTGGCGCCCGTGCCGGCCGCCACGTACTCGCAGTCGTCCGGATGGGCGCCGAAGACGATGATGCGCAGCTTGTCGGAAGCCATGATCTCCCTACTTGAAGAAGGGGAAAAGCTTGCGGATCTCCTCGGCCGTGGGACGGCGGCCGTACTCGCAGACCTCGAAGGCCTCCGCGAAGCCGACCTTCGCCGCCTCGTCCTTCCCGTAGTAGCCCTCGAGCGAGGCCCGGAACTTCGTCGCGGTCGAGGCGAAGCGCTTCGAGAAGTTGTCGCGCACCTGCTTCTTCCGCGCGGCCCAGGCCTCGGCGTTCTGCCGGTCGGGCACCAGGCCGGCGTGGCCGTTGGCGCCGCCCTCGAAGAACTGGGAGTGGAGCGCCTCGACGGCGCCGAGCTTCTTCTCGATCACGTCGTCGATCGCGACCGCGATGTCCGCCGTGAAGGGGTTCGGGCGCTGGAAGTTGTCCTCCGAGAAGAGGAAGACCGGGTTCTTCGTGAGGTACGGCGTGTCGGGACAGAAGAAGGGCACCGTCACCATGTAGGCCGCGTCCATGACGAGCACGCCGACGTAGCGGTGGTCCGGATGGTAGTCGTTGGGGCGGTGGCTGATCACCAGGTCCGCCTTCCACTCGCGGATCAGGCGGCAGATCGTCCGGCGGTTGTCCATGGTGACCATGAGCTCGCCGTCGTGGATGTCGAGCACCTCGTGCGAGATGCCCAGGAGCCTGGACGTCTCCTTCACCTCCGAGGCGCGGCGCATCGCGAGCGGCCCGCCCGCCATGTTACAGTGGCCGATGTCGCCGTTCGTAACCGAGACGAATTTGACGTGGTGGCCCAGCGCCGCCCACTTCGCCGCGCAGCCGCCTTCGCGCAGCTCGCAGTCGTCGGGGTGGGCGCCGAAGGCGATGACCCTCAGCTTGCCGTCCTGCGGCAGCTGCGCCGGCGCGGGCAACGGCGCCTTCATGGGGGACACGTCGCCCGACGACGTCGCGCACGAGGCCACGCAGAGCGCCGTCCAGAGTCCGAAACTGCGTCCGATCCGCTTCATGGTCAACCCTCCCAGCTCCCGCCCCGAACTGCTGCCGTTCCAACGACGTTGGAACGCGCTTATTTTTCGATCCGGAGGACCCGGTTGTTGTCGCTGTCGCAGATCACCACGGCGCCCGAGGGGTCGATCGTCGCCCCGTGGGGGCGGCTCAGCTCGATCTGCTCGGGGGCCCCGCCGGCCGCGCAGGTCCCCTTCTTCCCCGTGCCCGCCACGCGCTGGATCTTCCCGTCCTTCGGCGTGTAGCGCCGGATCGTGTGGGTCTCGGTGTCCGCGATGAGGACGTTGTCCTCCTTGTCGCAGCTCAGGTGCTTGGGCCCGTTCATCTTGGCCTGGAGCGCGGGGCCGCCGTCGCCCGAAAGCCCGGCCTTCCCGGTCCCCGCCACCGTGTGGATCTTCCCCGAGGCGTCGACGACGCGGAGGGCGTTGCCGCTCCGCTCGAGGATGTAGACGTTGCCCTTCGAATCCGCGGCCACCGCGCGCGGATCGACGAGCGGCTGGGTCTTCGCGTCCTCGCCGTCCTTCGGTACGCCCTTCTGCCCGTTGCCGGCGATCGTCGAGATGATCCCGCTCTTGAGCGCCATCACGCGGATCCGCCGGCTGTCGAGATCGCAGAGGTAGAGCTTCTCGCCCTTGGGATCGAAGGCGATGCAGTAGATGCCGCCGCACTGCGCGCTGACGGCGGGGCCGCCGTCGCCGCTGGTGCCCTTCTGCCCGGTCCCGGCCACCCGCGTCACGACGCCCGTCTTGAGGTCGATCTTACGCACGCAGTTGTTGAAGGTGTCGGCGACGTAGAGATCGCCGTCGGCCCCGACGAGCAGGTGGTGCGGCCCGTTGAACTGCGCCTTCGCGCCGGCGCCGCCGTCGCCCGAGAGCCCCTTCTCGCCCGTGCCCGCGAGAACGCTCAGCTTGCCGGCCTTGTCGAGCAGGCTCACCCGGTTGCCGCCCATTTCGGCGATGTAGGCGTTCCCCGCCTTGTCCCAGTCGATCGCGAAGGGCTCCTTCAGGTCGCCGCTTGCGAGGATCGCGACCTTCTCCGCCGGCTTGAGGACGAGGGCCAGCGCGAGGACGAACGTCATAAGACTCGATGGCATGGGCGGCTCCCTCCGTGATGGAATTACTACGACACAAGCCCGCCGCGCGGGGCAGGTTCCCGTCTAATATAGTGGGATGAGCCGCGGCGAGGAAGGATTCGAGCGACTGGCCCCGCCCCGAAAGGGCGAGTGGCGGTCGCTCTTCGTCGAGCAGGAGCAGACCTTCGACGACTATACCGCCGCCTGCGCCAACCGGAAGTCCGCGGACCGCTTCCGCTTCGTCCTCCAGCCGCTCGGCTCCGCCGCCGCGCGCCACGGCGCGACGATCGGCCGCCTGCGGGACTACGCCGAAGCCTTCTTCGGCCTCGAAGCGCGGGTCCTCGATCCCCTCCCCCTGCCCGACCGGGCCCACGTTCCCCCCCGCGATCAGCACAACTCCTCGATGATCCTCGACGAGCTCGCCGGCCTCCTGCCGGCCGACGCGCTCGTCTACATGGGCGTCGCCGACCGCGATCTCTTCGCGCGGGGGAAGAACTACGTGTTCGGCGAGGGCAACCTCGAGCGGCGGGTCGGCGTCTGCTCCCTCGCGCGGCTCGATCCGGCCGACCCCGCCCGCTTCGAACGCCGCGCGCTCAAGCTCCTCACCCACGAGGCGGGCCACATCCTGTCGATCGCCCATTGCGTGACCCGGCCCTGCGTGATGCAGGGATCCAATACGCTCGAGGAGAGCGACGGCCAGCCCCTCTCCCTCTGCCCGGTCGACCTCCGCAAGCTGGAATGGAACACGGGGCTGGACCGGGAGGAGCGGGAGCGCCGGCTCCGGGACTTCTGGAGGAGCTAAAAAGAAGTGTACTCACGACCCCGGTCGAGGGATAATTCCTCGCGGGTGCTGGTATTCCACAGGTGGGGTGATGAAGGTGTATATAGGGTAAGAGAGAGCGGGATCTCCCCAGGGAAAGCCGTTCCCTGCCCTACTCCCTGAGCGATCCCCCTCTTTCCAACCGATTCTATGGGCCGAGAAATCGTCTATTGCTGGAAGTGCGCGACCCGGCTGCAGGGCGCGGACTTCGATGGCGGCAAAGCCTACCGTGTCGGCGACAAGGTCAGTTGCCCCGACTGCGTCGACGAGCTCGTGGCGGACCTTTCCGCCGAGGAGCAGGACGCCATCCTCAATCCCCCGAAGGGCAGCCGCACCAAGACCGGCGGCATCAAGAAGATCTCCTCGACCGACATGAAGCCCGTCGAGAAGACAGGGCAGACCTCGACCCAGCGCACGGGCACGACGTCCCGCCCCCGCAGCGGCGCGGGTCCCGTCACGAAGGTCCGGACCGGGACCACCGGGCCCGTTCCCACCGCGTCCACCGGCGTGCGCAAGCGGGTGACCGCGTCGATCCCCAAGGTCCAGCCTCCCCCCGAGGAGGGCGACGAAGGGGAAGAGGGCGAGGAGGCGGCTCCCGCCGACAAGAAGAAGAAGATCATCCTCTTCAGCTCGATCGGCGGCGGCGTGTTCGTGCTGATCGTCCTGGTGCTCATCGTCGTCCTCGGCCGGAAGCCCGAGGCCAAGTCGAAGCCGACCGCCGACGTCGTCGAGGGAACCAAGATCAAGCCGACGGCGGGCATCACCGACTCCCCGAAGGTCAAGGAGGCGAAGGCGCTGCTGAAGGAGGCCTTCGAGATCAAGCCCGAGCAGATCGGCCTCCAGATCAAGAAGTTCCGCCAGGCGAAAGCGGCCGCCGAAGGCACGCCGCTCGCGCCCGACGTGGAGTCGGCGATCGACGACGCGCTCGCGAGGCTCGACAAGGCGATCAATGCCGTCCAGGACGAGGTCAAGGCCCTCTACAGCAGCCACGACTACAAGGCGGTCATCGACACCTACGAGAAGTCCAAGGCCCTGCACGACATCCCCGAGTGGACCGACCGGCTCGACACCAAGATCAAGCTGACCCGCAACCGGGCCGATGACACCCTCCACCAGTTCAAGAAGGAGGTGGAGGACAAGAAGCAGGCGGGAGACGACCCCGAAATCCAGAAGAAGAAGGACATCATCGCCAAGTGGGAGATGCCCGAGCTGGCCGAGAAGTTCGAGAAGTTCCTCGCGCTCCTCGGCAGCGCGGAGCCCGACCCGAGCAAGAACCCGCCCGACAACAGCCGGCCCCCGGGACCCGTCAAGGTCAAGGATCTCTCCCCCGCGATGAAGGCCATCATGCCCGCGTGGCAGAGCGCGATGTCCATCGCCTTCGCCCGCGACTACGCCGGCGCGGCGAACGAGATGAGCGGCGCGGCCGCCCGCGCGGAGGCGGCCGAGGCCAAGAAGGCGGCCACCGAGGACGTCGAGGCGCTCAAGGCGATCGGCGAGCGCTACACGGATCTCCTCAAGACCGCCGGGGAGACGGCGAAGCTGTCGACCGTCACGCTCGAATACCAGGACAAGCCCGGCGAGTGGAAGAAGGTCACGGGCAAGGTCGTGAAGGTCGAGCCGACCCGCCTCGAGATCCAGCCCGATCCCGTCGACAAGAAGGCGCAGCCCTCGGTGTTCGTCGAGATCACGGACCTGAACGCCGGGTCGCTCGCCGTGCTCTACAAGGCGAAGAAGAAGACCCTGGTCAAGAAGGACCTCGACCTCCTGACGAAGTTCGCGCTCATCGAGGGCGCGGTCGAGTCGGCCCAGTCGCTGGGCGGGACCGCCCCCGACCGCTACTGGATCCACGCCCCCGAGGCGCGCGAGAAGGCGCCCAAGCCCAACTCCCGCGAGTTCGAGGCGCGGATCCTCTTCCACCAGTCCGAGTTCGAGTGGCGGAAGTCGATCACGAAGTACAACTCGATCGAGAAGTCCAAGGTCCTGCTCAGCGAGTACACCTCCACCTCGATCGTGAAGAAGTACCAGCCGCAGATCGCGCGCCGCGCCGAGACCGGCAAGGAGTACGTGTTCCTGCCTGCCGACCTCGTCTGCAACGGCGACTACAACACCTTCAAGCTGAAGAAGGACGACCCCAGCTGGGTGGCCTCGAAGGGCATCGACTTCAAGGACAGCCTCTTCAACTACGTCGAGGCCGAGTTCATCGCGCTGCCGGGCCTGACCTACAAGTGCTGGGTCTACGCGGGCGGCTGCTGCCAGGAGGTCTGGAACGGCTCCTACCAGACCAGCGAGGGCGTCACGAAGAACAAGGGGAAGGACGTGGGCATCGACCCCGGCGTCGCGATGGCCGCCCCGCTGCCCTACCCGAGCGGGCTCAAGAAGAACCACGACGACCACAAGCCCAAGGGCGCGAAGGAGCATCCGAAGACGGCGGCCAAGTGGGACTGGATCTCGATCCCGCTCCCCAAGACCTACCTCGCGCCGGGCCCGAAGCAGGTGCGCATCCTCACCGACCAGCAGGGCTTCGCCGTGAAGTACGTCATCATCTCGGCGACGCGAGCCCGGGCGCCCGACGACGCGACCGCGAAGGACCTGGCCAAGGAGGTCGCGGCGGCGCCCGCCCCCAAGGCCGACGTCAAGGGCAGCCCCCAGGCGAAGGAGTGGTTCGTCATCGGGCCCTTCGCCGACGGACTGACGAACGAGCAGCCGCCCGAGAAGGAGATCGATCTCGGGAAGGAATACCAGGGCAAGTCGGGCAAGGTGAAGTGGAAGCTCGCCTCGGCCGGCATCAACGGGGCGCAGGCGGTCTTCGACTGGGACAAGAGCAACCTCTTCAACCCCAAGACCAACGTCAGCGTCTATGCGCTGATCCACGTCAAGGCCCCGGCCGACATGGACGCGCGGCTCCTGATCTCGCACGACGACGGCGGCCGGGCCTGGCTGCAGGGGACGCTGGTGCACGACAACAACAAGGGCGGCGCGGTGAAGGCCGACGAGTTCAACGTCCCGATCAAGCTCGTCGAGGGCTGGAACCGCCTGCTCGTCAAGGTGAACCAGAACACGGCCGGCTTCGGCCTGATGATGCGCATCACCGATTCCGCCAAGGCCGCCATCCCCGGACTGGAGTTCAGCCCCTACGGAGACATGCTCGAACCTCCTTAGGGCCCGGCACCGGCGGCCTCCTTCGGCTTTCATTGGAGTGAATCAGAACATGGGTCGGCAAATCGTCTATTGCGAGGCCTGCGGCAACAGCCTCCGCGAGGACGATTTCGAGCGCGGCAAGGCCCGGACCCTCGACGGCAGGCCCTTCTGCACGGAATGCCGACCCTACAAGGTCGGCGAAGAGGCTCCGAAGCGGAGCTCCTCGGGAAAAGTCCCCGCTCCGCCGCCTCCGCCGCAGCGGAAGTCGGCCACCGGCCCGATTCCGATCATCGCCGCGCCGGGGCGGCGCTCCGCTCCGTCGAGCGCGTCCAAGCAGTCGAATCCGCTGCCGATCATCGCGGGACTGGGCGGCGTCGTCCTTCTCATCCTGATCGTCGCCGTCACCCAGAGCGGGCCCTCGCGTCCCCCGGCGCCGCCGCCGGAGCCCTCGACCCCGCTGATCGTCGACATCCCGAGGCGGCAGCCGCCGTCGGATCCTCCTCCGCCGCCCCCGCCGCGCGATCCCCAGCCGCCTCCGCCGCCTCCTCCTCCGCGCCGCGATCCGCCGTCCAATCCCTCGAAATCGTCCGATCCCCTCGTGGCCCCAAGCGCCGCGCAGAAATTCGAGTCCTTCCTCGGTCAGATCCGGCAGATGATCCAGGACGACGGGCGGAAAGAGCGGGCGGAGGAGATCCTCCGGATGTTCGTCGCCGCCGCCAAGATCGCCGGACCCCGGGCCACGGAAGTCGAGAAGATGAAGAACGAGTACCTCGGCACGCTCGACGAGCCCACGCGCCGCGCGGCGGTCTGGAGCGAGTGGAAGGTCACGTCGAGCGCCGAGCCCGGCCAGACCGGCGTCCTCCCCTCCTATGGCGACCGCAGCAGCGTCTACATGACCCATCCTCTCGACAAGACGACCCCCGCGCGCCTCGAGCGCGAGGTGGACGTCCCCTCGGGCAAGAAGACCACGCTCTCGTTCTGGGTCGCCTGCCACCAGCAAGGGGACTTCGAGCTGCGGGTCTTCGTGGACGACAAGCAGGTCCTGAAGGAGCTCATCGGCCCGCCCGGCTCGGGCTGGCGCCAGAAGACGGTCGACCTCTCCCTCCACGCCGGCAAGCGCATCGCGCTGCGCCTGGAGGACTTCCCCAACGACTGGAAGTGGGAGTACGCCTACTGGAGCGACGTGACCATCACTTCGGAATAGGGCGTCAGATCACGCGGGAGTACTGATCCAGGGGGAGCTCCCAGACGCGCACGCCGCAGAAGCGGTTTCCTTCCGGACAGTAGGGCGTCGCCCCCGCGGTCTTGCGGAGGCCGCAGGGCGCGACGAGATGGGCGGCGATCAGCGGATGGACCTTCGCCACCTGGCGGACCTCCTCCACGCAACAGCGCCAGATCTCCTCCTGGGCGAGATAGCAGAGCCGCGTCGTCCACTTGTGATGGAGGTGCATCAGGTCGCCCGATTCCTCGAAGCGGATGGGGAACGCGTTGGGCAGGAGGTACTGGGCCGACTCCCAGGGCGCGCCCAGCTCGCGCAGCTCGTCGATCGCCCTCCACACCCGCTTCATGAGCTTGGCGACCAGCTCGGCGACCTCGGGCTCGCGCTCCATGACCGGCGGCAGGACGAGATCGGGCCGCCCGGGCACGAACTGCGCCGCGAGCACGGGGCGCGAGCCGGGGACCATGCGGTGGCGCTGGTCCTGCGAGTCGGCCGTGTGCGAGATCTTCTTCCGAAACGTGTAGTGCGGGTGGTTCATCGCCCGCGAGAACTTCGACATCGTGGTCAGCACGAGCGACTCGCCGAGGATGCGGTTCTTCGACGGGTTCATCACCAGGTCGATCGCGTCGGGATC
>JACQFK010000317.1 GCA_016200125.1 Planctomycetota bacterium | reverse complement strand
TACCTCTCACCCGAGCAGGCCGAGGGCAAGCGGGCCGACCAGCGGAGCGACGTCTACTCGCTGGGCGTCTGCCTCTACCTCATGGTCTGCGGCGTCCGCCCCTTCATCGGCGAAAGCCACATGGCCGTCCTCTACAAGCAGATCCACGAGCGGCCGCGCGACCCGCGCTTCCACCGGCCCGACGTGCCCGACTACCTCGCCGACCTGATCCTCAAGGCCCTCGAGAAGAAGCCCGAGCGCCGCTTCCAGTCCTCGCAGGAGATCGCCCGCGCGCTCGAGATGTTCATCAAGAACACCTACCCGAGGAAGGTCGTCGCGCCGCCGCCCCCGCCGCCCGTCCGGGCCGCGGACCCCGCCGCGGCCCCCGCCCCGGCGAAGCCGGCGCGCTCCCCCTTCGTCTCCTTCGCCTTCGCGGGCTGGGTCCTCGTCGTCCTCGCCTCCGTCCTCAGCGTCTTCTTCGTCTCCTCGGGCGGGCTCTCGACGGCGCCCGCGCCGGAGCCCCGCGACGAGGCCGCCGTCCCCGCGCTCCCGCCCGCCGAGCCGGTCGATCCCGCGGTGTTCGCCGGGCTGCTCGCGGAGGCCGACCAGCGCCAGATCGCCGACCGCAACTACGCGCCCGTGATCAAGCGTCTCCTCGAGCGCCACCAGGCCGAGCGTTCGGCTCCGGTCAAGGCCGCGCTCTCCCGCGTGGGCCTCAAGCTCTCCGCCGCCGCGAAGGTGACGTCGCAGTACCGCACGGTCGTCGCCGGCGAGAAGAGCCCCGCCGTCAAGCTGCGCGACGGCCGCGTCTCCTTCTACGCCGGCACGCCCGTCCCCTCCGTCCACGCCGACACGATCGTGGAGTACGCCCGCCGGAGCCGCGAGGTCGGCGATCTCGACCTCGCGTTCTTCCTGCTCGTCGACGGCGACGCCCGCGGCGCGCTCGAACGCGCCCTCTCCGGACGCGAGGTCCGCCCCGAGTTCCGCCCCCACCTGGACGACATCGCGGAGACGGCGCTCGCCCAGAAGCGCGACGCGCGCGAGATCGCCGAGCGCCTCGCCCCCCTGAAGGACCGCCTCCACGCCGCGACCGCCGCCAAGGTGGACGCCGCACTGAAAAAATAGAACCCCGCCCGGGACTTCGTCCTTGTATCGCCCCCCTCCCCTGCTATAATCTGCGCGCGACCGCTCCCCCGAGGAGCGCGAGAGGGGTAACAACAAGATGTCGATGGATACCAACCGACAGTCCCGCATCGGCCAGACCTTCGGGAAGTGCAAGATCATCGCCTACCTCGGCCGGGGCGGCATGGGCACGGTGTGGCTGGGCGAGCACCTCTTCCTCCGCCGCCGCGTCGCGATCAAGATCCTCCACCACGACATGAGCAACGATCCGGAGGAGATGGCCCGCTTCGAGCGCGAGGCGATCGCCGCCGCGCGCCTCGACCACGAGAACATCGTCCGCATCCACGACGTCGACGAGGAACACGGCCGCCCTTTCATCGTGAACGAGTACGTAGACGGCGAGGACCTGGAGGAAGTCATCCGCAAGAAGTCGCCGATCCCCGTCCTCCGCGCGCTCCACATCACGCGCGTCGTGGCCAAGGCGCTGGAGCACTCCCACGCGGCCGGCGTCGTCCACCGCGACATCAAGCCCGGGAACATCCTGATCGCGAAGGACGGGCGGATCAAGATCACCGATTTCGGCCTCGCCCGCGAGGTCGGCCACCGCGAGGTCCCGCTCGAGGACGGCACCGTGCTGGGCACCCCCTTCTTCGCCTCGCCCGAGCAGATCTCGGGCCTGGCCGCCGACGGCCGCACCGACATCTATTCGCTGGGCGTCACGCTCTTCACGATGCTCACCGGCCGGCGCCCCTTCGGGGGCCGCTCCCCCGATTCCGTGGTGAAGAAGCACCTCAGCGCGCCCCGCCCCTCGCCCCGGCTCTGGCGCCTGACGCTCTCCCGCCCGGTGGAGCTGCTCTGCCAGAAGATGATGGCGATCCGGCCCGACGACCGCCAGCCCAGCGCCCGCGCCCTGCGGGGCGAGATCGAGCAGATCATCCGGACCAAGGGCTTCGTGCGGGCGCGGGTCAAACGGTAGTCAAGCGCCCTCTCCCCGGCGTCCAATGGCCTGGGATAGGAGACATCGGATGCGCCGTTCCAATCTGCTGCTGATCAGCCTGGCTCTGCTCGCGGTCCTGGCCACCGCTGCCGCGATCTCGCTCGGGGTGCCGCTGGCGGCCTGCCCTTCCTGTTCCGGTGCCGGCAAACTCACGGTCATGGAGTCGCATCCGGAAGCCATGGGCTCAGGGTCGTCATTGGGGAAGTTGATTGATGTCGAGTGTTCGACCTGCGCCGGAAGGGCGCGGGTGACCCTCTATCACCGATGGAGGGGGGAGCAGCCGGATCCTTCGGGCAAGTGACCCGTCGGGTGCCTGACTCCGTCACCCCGCTCCCGAGCCCTGATATGGAACGACCGGCGTCAAGCGTCAGTCAACAGGACTGACGCACCACGGCGTCCCTCCAAAGCTCCGAGAACCCAAGGTGACGGATGAGGTCGGTCGCTTCGACGACGATTCAGCCTGATATTCGTAGGTTG
>JACQFK010000335.1 GCA_016200125.1 Planctomycetota bacterium | reverse complement strand
TCACGTCCGCCACGCCGTGGGCGATCCGGAGCTCCTGCACCTTCGCCTCCGAGCCCACGGCCATCGTCCTGAACTTCAGCATCGTGAACGGGCGTCCCCTGTGACCGATCCGCCGCTGATGGAACAGGATCGGTCCTCGCGAAGAGAGCCTCACAGCGAGCGCGATGCCCAGCAGGACCGGCGAGAGGGCGACCACGCCCACAACCGCCGCCGCCAGGTCGAACGCGCGCTTGGCCGTCGCCTGGCTCCCGGTGAGCCGCACCGGCTTGAGGGAGAGCGCCATCACCCCTCCGAAGGGCTGCACCGACAGGCGCGACGAAAGCACCTCGGGAAGGGTGGCGGTCACACGGACCTCCACCCCCTCCAGCCGGACGGCCTTGGCGACCTCGGCCATCTGGGCTGCGTTCAGCGCGCTCGCAGCGACGAACACGCACTCGGCGCCGCTCTCGTGGATCACCTCGCGCAGGTCCCGGAGGCTCCCCAGGACCGGCAGGCCGTCCTGCGTGCCGTCCCACGCCGTCGTCGTGACGAGCCCGATGGGACGGAAGCCGAAGCTGGGCCGAGTCATGATCTCCTCGAGCTTGTGTGCCTCCTCGTTCATCCCGACGATCAAGGTGGGGAGCATCAGACGGCCCTCACAGCGAGCCCGCCACACGTGCCAATGCCATACGCGCCGCGTGCCCAACACCAGCACGAGCGAAAGCACCCAGGAAACCCCCAGCCACTCCCGGGACACGGAGGCCTGGGACCAGAACGACAGCGTGACCAGAGCGGAAAGGCCGAGGGAGACGGCCAGGATCAGGCGGCGGAACTCCTCGGCCGGCGTGACCCGGTGCGCGTCGTACAGGCGGAACGCGGCGAAGATGACCACCATCATTATGGGCATGCCCACGAGGAGCCAGGCGAAGTCGGGTGGGGGGAGACGGAAGTGGAATCGGATCCAGTAAGCCGCAAGCAGCGCAAGGCCGATCGAGGCGGCATCCGTCATGGCGACGAGCCGGTACAGGTGACGCAGCTGGTCGCGTCCCGAGAGCGGGCCGGTTGACGCGCTTGTCCCGGTAGCTGGGGAACCGGTGCGCCCGAAGGGGAGAGCTTCCTCCAGTCGCATCCCGGTCCCCTTCTCCTCCCCTTGATGGACTACGTCACCTGGCCTACGGAAGCCCGGCAAGCAGGATACTACGTGGTTCTTGCGCATTAGGGAACCCCTGCGGCCATGCGAGTTTTCCACAAACTCCAGGCAGCGCCAATGGGAGGTGCGGCCGGGGCGAAACCCCGGGGGGTGCGCCCGGAGGAACCTTCGGCTCAGGCCTTGAAGAGGCTCTGGACGATGCGGATCACGCCGGGCCCGATGATCACCACGAATAGCGCCGGCAGGACGCACAGGATCAGCGGGAAGACGATCTTCACCGGGGTCTGCTGCGCCTTCGCCTCGGCGCGCTGGCGGCGCTTGATCCGCAGCTGCTGAGCCTGCGTGCGAAGGACCGATGAGATCGAAACGCCGAACACGTCGGCCTGGATCATCGCAAGGGCGAACGCGTTCAGCTCATCGACGTCGGTGCGCTCGGCCAGGTGACGGAAGGCCTCCGAGCGGGACACGCCCAGCTGGATCTCCTGGAGCATGCGCGCGAACTCCTGCGAGAGCACCCCGGGGACGTTGTGCACGACCTGCGCGATGGAGGCGTTCAGGGACAGGCCCGCCTCGACGCTGATCGTCAGGAGATCGAGCGTGTCGGAGAGCGAGTTCAGGATCTCCTTCTGCCGATCCTCTGCCTTGGAGCTGATGAGCGAGTCGGGCAGCATGAAGCCAACGAACATGAAGAGCGCCGCCACGACGAGCTGGTTGAATCCCGAGACCCCCAGCAGCCCGCCCGCGACGAGGCCGACGAAGATGCCGCCGACCAACCCGATCACCTTGAACGCGATGACGCGCTCGGCGTCCCAGCCGGGCGGGTTGCCCGCGACCATCAGCTTCTTGGCGATCCGTTCGGCGGAGCCGATCGGCGTGAAGCGCTTCGCCAGGCGGGCGGCGCCGGAGAGCACCGGGGCGAGCACCCGCTGCCAGAAGGTCCCTTCGAGCTCCTTCTCCCGAAGCCTCGCGGCGTCCGCGGCCCCGGTCGTGGCCGCGGAGACCTGAGACTCGAGCAGGCGCACGGCGCGCTTGCGTTCGCCGAGGGAGTCCTCGATCACGACTCCCGCGAGGAAGATCGCGAAGAAGATCCCGACCATACCGAGAACCAGCCAGAGCTCAGACATCGATGTCCACGATCTTCCTCATCCAGAAAACCCCGATGATGACAAGCACGACCGCCGTACCGAGCATGATCAGGCCGAGGGTCGTGGTGACCAGCAGCCCGATGTAGTCCGGGTTGACGGCGGTCATGTAGAGCGCGATCGCGAACGGCAGCGTGATCAGGACGTAGGCCGACAGGCGTCCCTCCGCCGTGAGCACCTTCACCTGGCGTCGCATCGTGGCACGCTCCCGGAGGGTGTCCGCCACGGTGTCGAGGATCTCCGCCAGGTTGCCGCCGACCTCGCGCTGGATGTTCACCGCGAGCACGGCCCACCTGAAGTCGTCGCTGCCGACCCTGTCGGCCATGGCCTCGAGCGCCTCCTCGACCGGGCGACCCAGACGGATCTCGGCGACGACCCGGACGAACTCCGAGGCGGCGGGCTCCTGGATCTCCTTCGAAACGGTGTCGATCGCCTGAAGGAAGCTGTGTCCCGCGCGGAGCGACGAAGCCATGATGGTGAGGACCTCGGGGAGCTGCTCGCGCAGCTTGTCTGCCCGCCGGTTGAGAGAGAAACGAAGCACGATCCAGGGAGTCACGCCGGCCGCGGCCGCGACGACGAGCGCCAGCAGCGGGTTCTGAAGGAGCGCGAAGCCAAGGATCGCCCCGACGAGGGCCGCTCCGGCCGACGCGACCACGAACTCGCCCGATCGGACGGCCACGCCGGCCGCCTCCAACCGCATGTCCAGCCCCTCGCCGAACCCGCTCGCCTGCGCGAAGCGCTGGCCGAACCTCGTCACGCGCTCGGGTATCCAGCCGCCCTCGACCGGCCCCGCGACCGGGGCCGACGTCCGACTCGCGGACGCCATGCGAGCGGCCATCGTGCGGTCCTGCTTGGCGCGCGCAGCCGTGCCCAGCAGCAGCCAGCCCAGCGCGAAGAGCGCGAGGAAGGAGAGGACCAGCGCCACCGCGAGCCCGTTGCTCGTGCCCCAGAAGTTCGCTGCGAGCATCAGCGGGCTCCCTTGTTCTCGAGCGCGAAGATGTCGTTGTCGACGTGGACCCCCCGCTCGATCAGCTTGTCGAGGAACTTCGGACGCAGGCCCGTGGACTTCAGCCGTCCACGGAAGCGGCCCTCCTCGTCCACACCGGCGGAGAAGTCGAACACGAAGATGTCCTGGAGGGTGATGACCTCGCCCTCCATCCCCGCCACCTCGGTCACGTGGGTGAAGCGGCGAGTTCCGTCCTTCAGGCGCTGCTGGTGAACGATCAGCTGGATGGCCGCGGCGATCTGCTCGCGGATCGAGCGACTCGAAAGGTCCATCCCCGCCATCATCGTGATCGTCTCGAGGCGGGACAGGGAGTCCCTGGGCGAGTTCGAGTGGATCGTCGAGATCGAGCCGTCGTGGCCCGTGTTCATCGCCTGGAGCATGTCGAGGGCCTCAGCGCCACGGACCTCGCCGACCACGATCCGGTCGGGGCGCATGCGCAGGGCGTTGCGGACGAGGTCGCGGATCGAGACCTGTCCCTTGCCCTCGATGTTCGGTGGGCGGGATTCCAGCCGCACCACGTGCGGCTGCTGAAGCTTGAGCTCGGCCGCGTCCTCGATGGTGATGATGCGCTCGTCGTCGGGGATGAACGAGGAGACGACGTTCAGCGTCGTCGTCTTCCCGGCGCCGGTGCCTCCGGAGATCATGATGTTGATGCGGCCCCGGACGCAGGCCTCCAGGAACTTCGCGACCGCGGACGACATCGTTCCGAACTCGACCAGATCGTCCGCCTGATACGGATCGGCCGCGAACTTCCGGATCGTGAGCGCGGGGCCGTCGATCGAGAGCGGCGGGACGATGGCGTTCACGCGGGAGCCGTCGGGCAGGCGGGCGTCGACGTAGGGCGAGGCCTCGTCGACGCGGCGCCCGACCTTCGCGACGATCTTGTCGATCGTCCTGCGGAGCTGGCCCTCGTCGTGGAACTTGGTGCCGGTCCAGTAGAGCTTGCCGCCGCGCTCCACGTAGATCGTGTCCCAGCCGTTCACCATGATCTCGGTGACCTCCGGGTCGCGGACGAACGGCTCCAGCGGGCCCAGACCCAGGACCGAGTCCCCGATCTGACGGACGACCAGCAGCTTCT
>JACQFK010000055.1 GCA_016200125.1 Planctomycetota bacterium | reverse complement strand
GTGGTTGAGCATGAAGGCGAGGTCGAAGGCCGGATCGCCCCAGTGGGCCACTTCGTGGTCGAGCACCCAGACGCCGTCCTTGTGGACCAGGATGTTCTTGGGGCTGTAGTCGCCGTGGACGAGCGTCTCCCGCGTGAAGTCGGCGCGGATCGGCAGGTCGGGGTGGCGCTTCGCCGTCGTCTCGTAGTAGGGCTCGACGCGCAGCTCCGGGAAGAAGCCCTGCCCCGCCAGCGCGCGCGCCGCCTCCTCGTCGGGCTTCCGGTGGACGAGCGCGAGCCGCCGCCCCAGCTCGTGGGCGATCGAGGGCCGGACTTCGCCGGCCATCAGCTGGTCCTTCCACGACGGCCCTTCCGCGTAGGTCATCGTGTAGCTGAAGGTCTCGGGCTCGACCGAGAGCACCTGCGGCACCGACTCGGGCCCGACGATACGGCCCCAGGCGCGGAGGCTGTCGATCTCGCGGAACACCCGCCGCGGGTCGCTCAGCCATTCCATGGCGACCTTGAGCTTCGGCAGGAACTGCTTGCGGACCTGGCCTTCGTCGGTGAGGACGACGTCGCCGCTGACCCCACCCGAGAGAACTTTCACGGGCTTACTTGGCCTTCGCGATGCACTCGATCTCGACGGCGAAGCCGCGGGGCAGCGCCCCGGCCTGGATCGTCGTGCGCGCCGGGAAGGGCGTCGCCAGGTAGGTCTTGTAGACCTCGTTCATCGCGCCGAAGTCGTTGATGTCGCGGAGATAGACGTTCACCTTCACGACGTTGTCCATCGACGTGCCGGCCGCCTCGAGGATCGACTTGATGTTCTCGAAGACCTGCCGGGTCTCGGAGCGGATGTCGCCCTTCAGGTACTCGCCGGTCTTCGGATCGAGCGGCCCCTGGCCCGACACGAAGACGAAGCCGCCCTCGACAATCGCGGGCGAATAGGGAGCCGAGGGTTTCGCGGCGCCGGGAGGATGGACCGCCTGCCTCATACCTTCACCGCCGCCTTGGCCTTCGCGCCTTTGATCAGCTCGACGACCTTCGCCGCCTCGTCGGTGAGGGAGGCGTAGTCGCCCCCGAGAACCGCCGCCGTGTGGGTGAAGGGCGCGCCGAGCCCCACCGCCTTCGCGCCCGCGTCGAGATAGGGCTTCACGTCGGCCAGCCCCAGCCCGCCCGTGGGCAGCAGCTCGAGGAATGGAAGCGGGGCGAGCACGTGCTTGATATAGGTGGCGCCGCCGAAGTCGGGCACCGGGAAGACCTTCACGGGCCGGCAGCCGTCGTACCAGGCTCGCATGATCTCCTGGGGCGTGGCGCAGCCGGGGATGTAGACCACGTCCTTCTGCTTCGCCCAGGCCGAAACCTCGGCGGTGTAGATCGGGGAGACCAGGAACTTCGCGCCCGCGTCCACGGCCTTCTTCGCGTCATCGACCGTGAGGATCGTCCCCGCGCCGATCGTCCCGAGCTTCTCCTTCGTGAACTCGCGGATGAGCTCCGCGACCGAGGGCGTGGTCCAGGTGATCTCCTGGATTTTCAGCCCGCCGTCGCGCGCCGCGTGGGCCTTCTTGCGCACGAGATCGGCGTCCTTCTCGCGGAGGATGACGACGGCCTTCTCGACGTAGAGCTGTTCTCGGGTCTGTTCAGCGCTCATGAGTCCACCCCTTTCGGGGCGGTATTGTAGCGCGAACCCCGCCGCCAGATCCAGTAGACGGGAAATCCGGCCGCCACGACCGCGAGTCCCGCCAGGGGCGCGTAGTCGCCGTTCAGGCAGGCGTTCGCCAGGATCACGCCGAGGCCGGCGGTCGTCCCCGCCACGAAGATCAGCGGAATCCACGGATAGAGGGGAGTCCGGTAGGGCCGGAGGGCATCCGCCATCTTCCGGCGGAGGACGAACACCGCGGCGATCGCGAACAGCAGGGCGAGCCATTCGACGACGACGAAGTAGGTCGTGAGCCGGTCGAAGAGCCGGCGCGGGTCCCGCGGCTCGGCCAGCGCGAAGACGAGCACGACGGCGACGACGGGACATCGCCTCGACGGCGACGAGCTTCCCCTTCATGTCGGGGACCGGGAGGATGTAGAGGTACGCGAGATTCGCCAGCAGGTAGAGGACGATCGCCGTCCCGGTGCCCCCGAGGATGATGCGGGTCAGCCGGCGCTCCGGTTCGAGGATCTCGCCCGCGACCAGGCTCACGTAGACCCAGCCGTTGCAGGTGAAGAGCACCGACTGGGCCGCGGCCATCACGCCCCGCCAGCCCCCGCCCCCCTCGGGCGCGGCGACCCAGCGGGCCGCGTCGCCCCGGCCCGAGGCGAACACGAAGACGATCAGGACGACCAGCGCGGCGACCTTGATCACCGTGAGGACGATCTGGATCGCCGAGCCCAGGCGGACGCCGAGGATGTTGGCGGCCGAGAGCAGGACGATCAGCGCCGCGGCCGCGATCGGGATCCCCGCCGAGGAGGGCCCGAGGAGAAGCTCCCCGAGGAGCACGGCCAGGGCGGCCGCGCCGCTGGGAATGGCCGCGAGCATGTAGAGCCAGCCGAAGACGAAGGCGGCGCCGTCGCCGTAGGCCGCCCGGAGATAGACGTAAGTCCCGCCGGTCTGCGGCAGCAGGGTCGCCAGCTCGGCGAGGGTCAGCGCGCCGCAAAGCGACACGATCCCGAAGAAGACCCAGAGGAGCAGGATCAGGCGCGGATCCTGGAGGACGCCCGCGATGGAGCCCGGGACGCGGAAGATCCCCCCGCCGATCATGGTGCCGACCAGGAGGGCGGCGCCGCTCCAGGTCCCGAGCGACCGACGGAGGTCGCCGCTCATTTACGGGCGATGCACTCGATCTCGACGGCGATGCCGCCGGGCAGCGCGCCCGCCTGGATCGTGGTCCGCGCCGGGTAGGGCGGCTTGAAGTAGGTCTTGTAGACCTCGTTCATCGCCGCGAAGTCCTTGATGTCGCGCAGGTAGACGTTGCACTTCACGACCTTGTCGAGCGACGAGCCCGCGGCCTCGAGGATCGCCTTCATGTTCTCGAAGGTCCGCTTGGTCTCCGAGGTGACGTCGCCGTACTCGACCTTGCCCGTCGCCGGGTCGGTGGGCCCCTGCCCCGCCAGGAAGATGAAGTCGTCCGCGAGGATGCCCTGCGAATAGGGTCCGATGGGCTTGGGCGCCTGGTCGGTCTGGATCGGTTGTCTCACGTAAGCCTCCTGGGATTTCGTGCCCGCGGCACAGCCGGATAGAAGCATCAGGGCCGCCGTCAGCGTTCTCATGAGTTCCTCTTCTATCAAACGGTGGCGACCCTGTCACGCGATGCGTAAGATCATCAGGATGAGAAGAATCGCGCTGCTGCTCCTGATCTTCGCCGGCTGCACCTCCGCCCCCGCCGCCGGCCGCTACGACCTCGTCATCCTGCACGGCCGGGTCATGGATCCGGAGACCGGGCTGGATGCCGTCCGTTCGATCGGCATCCGGGGCGGCACGATCGAAGCGGTGGAAGACGGGGAGCTGCGCGGAGCCGCGGTCATCGACGCCCGGGGCCTCGTCGTCGCGCCGGGCTTCATCGATCTCCACTCGCACGGCCAGGATGCGGCGAACTACGTGCTCAAGGCGGCCGACGGCGTCACCACCGCCCTCGAGCTCGAGGTCGGCACCGCGGAGGTGGACAAGTGGTACGCGGAGCGCGAGGGCAGGTCGCTCGTCAACTTCGGCGTCTCCATCGGCCACATCCACGTCCGGATGGCGGTGATGGGCGACGCGGCGAAGTTCCTGCCCGAGACGAAGGACAAGGCGAACACGGATCCGGGCAGCGACAGGCAGGTCGAGGAGATCAAGCAGCGGATCCGCGAAGGCCTCAAGCGCGGCGCGCTCTGCGTGGGCTTCGGGATCCAGTACACGGGCGCGGCGCCGCGCTGGGAGATCCTGGAGGCCTTCCGGGTCGCCGCGGAATTCGGGGCCTCCTGCCACGTCCACATGCGCCACAACGGGCGCAAGGAGCCGAACAACAGCACGCACGCGCTCGAGGAGGTGATCGCGGCCGCGGCGGTGACGGGCGCGCCGCTCCACGTGGTGCACATCCACTCGACGAGCGTGGGCGCCACGCCACGCCATCTCCAGATGATCGGCGAGGCGAAGAGCCGCGGCCTGGACGTCACGGCGGAATGCTACCCCTACCAGGCGGGGATGACGAAGCTCAACTCCGGCGTCTTCGACGGCAACTGGCGCGAGGCGCTCGAGGTCGACTACAAGGACATCCTCTGGCCCGCGACGGGCGAGCGGCTGACGGCGGAGACCTTCGAGAAGTACCGCAAGTCGGACGACTACGCGATCATCTTCTCGATCCCCGAGGTGGCGGTGAACTCCGCGCTGGCGCACCCGCTCGTGCTCATCGGCAGCGACGGGATCTGGGACCCCGTCAAGAAGCAGGGCCACCCGCGCTGTGCCGGCACCTACGCGCGGATCCTGGGCCGCTACGTCCGCGAGCAGAAGCTGATTACGCTCATGGAGGCGATCCGCAAGATGTCGCTCGGTCCCGCCCGGCGCCTCGAGCATCACGCGCCGATGTTCAAGAAGAAGGGCCGGGTCCAGGCGGGCGCCGACGCCGACCTGGCGATCTTCGATCCCGCGAAGGTCATCGACCGCTCGACCTACGAGGATCCCACGAAGCACTCGGAGGGATTCGCATACGTGCTGGTGAACGGCGTGCCGGTGGTGTCGAAAGGCGAAGTTCAGACGGGGGTCATGCCTGGGAAGCCCGCCCGGGCCCCGATCCGCTGAATCCAGCCTGTCACAAAACAAACGGGTTGTTTTGTGACAGGTCACGAAACAACCCGTTTGTTTTGTGACAGCGACAGGTCAGAAGTTCGGAAGGGGGCCCTTCAGCCGCCGCCAGATCCAGAAGACCGGGAAGCCCGCGAGCGAGATGAGCAGGCCGGTGACCGGCGACCAATCCGGCACCGGTTTCGCAAGGCTCCCCCAGACGATCGCCGCCAGGCCGGCCGACGCGCCGACCAGGAAAACGAGGGGGACGAGGGGATACATCGGCGTCCGGTAGGGCCGCGCCGCGTCCGGCATCTTCCGCCGGAGCACGAAGACCGCCGCCACGGTGAAGAGCAGCGCAGACCATTCCACCACCACGAAGTAGGTGGTCAGCCGGTCGAACATGCTGCCGGGATCCTTTCGGAACAGGATGACCATGAGCAGCGCGACGCCGCTCTGGATCAGGATGGCCGCGTAGGGGGTCGACCAGCGCGGGTGGGCCTTGCCCAGGAACGCGAAGGTCAGGCCGTCCTTTGCCAGCGCGTAGGGCACGCGCGGCTTGGCCAGGATGTTCCCGTTCAGCGCGCCGAAGACGCTGCACATGATGCAGAGGCTGATGGTGGGCGCCCCGGCCGACCCCATGAGCTTGGTCATGATCGCCTGGGGCACGCCGTCCTTCGCCCCCGCCATTTCATAGAGCGTCATGGAGTTGAAGTAGGCGAGGTTCGCTCCCAGGTAGAGAAAGACAATCGCGAACATCCCCGCGACGATGATCCGTTTCATCAACTTCTCGGCCGCGATGACCTCGCCCGCGATCATGCTGACCGCCACCCATCCGTCGTAGGCCCAGATCACCGCCCCCGCGCTGATCCCCAGCGCGCCCAGGTCGAAGTGGGTGCCGGACCGCTCGCTTAGATTGGCGGTCGTCCC
>JACQFK010000332.1 GCA_016200125.1 Planctomycetota bacterium | reverse complement strand
GATTCCAGAAGTACGCGTCGACGCTCGACGTCCAGCTGACAGAGGACGAGTTCTAGTCCCGGATCCCACAAATCACACCGTGTCGTTTGTGGGGTTCCACCCCACAAACGACACGGTCTGATTTGTGGGCTTTTCGGGGCGTTTGCTCACTCCGGGAGTCTCCACTCCCGGATGCCCCCCGACTTGCCGGGCTTGAGCGTCACCTTGAGACGAACTTTCGTCGTCGTCACCGGCACGAAACGCAGGATCGTGAAGTGGCCGCCGTAGAGGTCGATCATGTTCATGTAGTCGTGGGCGAGTTGCAGCGGCTGCCACGATGAGCCGTTCCAGTACTCGTGGCTGAAGCTCTGCGGGTAATCGCAGCCGCCGCCCTGCGAGGCGTCCTCGTACCACAGGATGTCGCTGCGGCCCACCGTGATCGCCGCGGGAAGATCGTACTGGATCCACTCCTGCGTCCCCTGGTGGCTCCACCAGGTGAAGCGCGGGTGGGAGGGGTCCCCGAAGAGGCCGTCGTTGACTGCCGTCTCGGTGTCGGAGGCGTTCTTGTACGAGTACGAAACGGTCGCGTTGCCGACGCGGTTCTTGTCCGCCTGCGCGACGGCCGCTCCTACGGTCTCGGGGATCATCACCGTCATCAGGCTGCTGTCGTAGCTGCGGTTGTCCCAGACGCCGTAGGGGATCATCGTGAATCCGGTCGATCCGTTCGTGTCCGCGTTGAGGCCGCTGCCCGTGATCTTGGTCACGCCGCCGAGCAGGGCGCCGTCGTAGGAGGCGCTCAGCGCGGCGCCCGAGGGGATGACGATCTTGTGGACCGGCGTGGAGTTGTCGCTGCTCTCAAGGCAGTAGACGATCGGGCCGCGCGCGATCGCGACCCGGCCCTGGTGGGTGACGACCTTGGGGTGCGAATAGACGCGGCGGACCGGCATGGGCAGGGCCAGCTGGAGGACGTCGCCGTTCTGCCAGGTCCTCGTGATCGGCAGGTAGCCCGCCACGACGCCGCCCATGCTGACTGCCGCGCCGCCCGCGGTGGCGGTCGCCCCGGCCGCCCAGGCGGGGATGCGGAGGTGGAGCGTGAACGCGGCGGCGCTCGGGACGCTCAGGGTGATCTTGATGCTGCCGTCCCAAGGATAGCTCGTTTCCTGCTTCAGGCCCACGGTCATGCCGTCGAGGGAGACCTGGGCCTGGCCCGCCATGTACAGGTGGGTCCAGATGCCGTCGCCGTCGCGGGTGGCGTACTGCCAGCCGCCGATCGAGGGGAGGACGCGGACGGTGTTGGTCGCGCAGCAGGCGATGCCCATGCGGCCCTTCGTCGCCGTGCGGGTCATGAAGTTGTTGTAGTAGAAGCGGCTGACGTCGAGCGAGTGGCCGGCGGCGAAGGTGTTGTAGAGGATTCTCTCCAGCAGGTCCATGTACTTGCCGTCGGCCTTGAGGTTGGCCAGGCGGGCGCTGAACATCATGGTCGCGCAGCCGGAGCAGGTCTCGTTGTAGGCCTGCCCGGGGTCGAGGTCGTAGTCGGGCGCGTAGCCCTCGTTGTACTCGCGCATGCCCGTGCCGCCGGTGACGAACATCTTCTTGTCGACGATGTTCTGCCAGATCGCCTCGAGCGCCGTGACCAGGGCGGGGTCGTTCGTCGCCGCCGCGACGTCGGTGGCGCCGGACCACAGGTAGGGCCCGCGGACGCCGTGGCCCTGCGGCTCGGTCATCGTGCGGAGCGGCGCCAGGTCCTGGCAGTACTCGCCGAAGATGCCGCGGCCTCCGGAGTGGCGGCCCCGCTCGTCGATGTAGAACTTCGCGAGGTCGAGGTCGGATTGCTTTCCCTGCAGCGCCCAGAGCTTCATGAGCGCGATCTCGGCCTCCTGGTGGCCGGGGACGCCGGAGCGCTTGCCCACGCCGAACACGGACTCCAGGTGGTCGGCCAGCTTGCGGGCGACGCCCAGGAAGTTCGTCCGTCCGGTGGCGCGCTGGTGCTCGAGGGCGGCTTCGATCAGGTGGCCGTGGCAGTAGTCCTCGTGCATGCCCTTCAGGTCCTCCCAGGGCTGGGTGGTGACGGTCGTGCCGCCGTCGCCGCGGCCGGCGTTGCCCAGCTGGAAGTAGGTGTCGAGGTAACCGGAGAGCGGCCCGCTCGAGAGCTGCGCGGCGGCGATGTTCGTGATCACAGCTTCGAGCTTGCTCTCGAGGTTGGCGTCGGGATGGAGCCGGATCGCGCGGGCCATGCCTTCGAGGGTCTTGTAGACGTCGGAGTCGGCCCAGAGGAAGCCGTCGTGGTTGCCGCCCATGAGCCCGGCGGCCTTGGCGAAGTTGTCCAGGTTGTGGTTGTCGACGAAGGACTGGTAGAGGACCGGCAGCCCGGTCGTGCGGTTCTTCTCGATGCGCGGCGCCCAGAAGTTGTCCGCGAGGGTGACCTGGTCGAAGGAGACGGGCTGGAGGTTGCCGAAGACCAGCGGCGGCGGGCCGCCGGAGCCGGTGACGCCGACCGAGTCGATCGTCGCGTGGGTCAGGACGCTGTTGTTGTGCGCGGTGACGCAGAGGCCGATGTAGGCGTTCGCGCTCATGGGGATCGAGACGGAGCCGAGCGAAATCCAGGCGGCGCCGTCGGTCGAGATCGAGCCCGTGAAGGTGTTGCCCGCGCGGGTGATACGGACCCAGAGGGGGGTAGTGCCGGGGGAGGTCGGATCCATGCCGGGGCCCGCGCCGGCTGAGGCGCGGAACTGAAGGCAGGCGCCGTTCGCAGGCGTGACAATCGACATGGCGAACGCCGAGTCGGCAGTGAGGGTTTCGCGGATCATGACGCCTGCCTTGGCCCAGGCGTCCATGGGATCGAGCGACGCGACGCGGGCGACGATTTCGCCGTCGCCGTTGAGGGGCTTGTACACGAAGCGGAATCCGTCGGCGGCGTCCCAGATGTCGCCGCCGGACGCGGCGATCTGGAACGAGGCGCCTGAGAGGGTGGTGCTGCCGGCCAGGCCCACGGCGCCGATGTCCTGGGACTGCCAGGGGGTTGAGGCGGCGGCCGCTGCGGAGGAGCCGCCTGAGCCTCCGCCGATGCCGCCGCAGCCGGCGATTCCGGGGACGGACAGCAGGATCGCGACCCAAACGCGGGAGCATCGCATGGTGTGCCTCCTCTAGTCGGCCTCGCCCGGCCTTACTTTGTCCGTCGAGGAGGAGGTAGCGTGAGAATTCGCAGGAGGGGGGAGTTAGCCGAGTTCCTGGAGAGCGCGCGAAGCCAGGGCCTCGAGGCGTGCTTTGGCGTCCCGGGTGGAGAGGAAGCGCGCCGCGGAACGCCGGAGCGGAGCGATCCTGGACGGGTGTCTCTTGAGCAGTTCGACGACATCCGCATCATCGCGGGCACGGCCGGATTTCACCTTGAGCGCGATCAATTCAGCCAAGGCGACGACCGGGATAGGGCGGACCCGGACCGTCCGGACGTCGCGAGGGCTCGGGAACACTTCGTCCGAACGGGGAGACGTCCTCTCGCCCTCGACGCAGATGTCCAGTCCGACATCGAAGTAAGTGTTCTTGAAGCCTTCGGCGTAGCGCTTCCAGCCGGGCTCCTTCTTGAGGCGGGCGTAGAGGAGGGCGGCTTCATCGCGGGTCATGAGAACATCGACGTGCGCGGTGAAGCGGGCGTAACCGTGATGGCCAACGGCCAGTCCACCGATTACGACTGGGGTGACGCCGATTTCCCGGCACAGCGTCCTCAGTTCGGCGGCGAGCTTGCGTTTGGAATCCTCGGCCCGGAGCGCGTAGGGTTTCCCTCTCTCCATGAAACGCATCGCCTCCATGGCCTGTTCGACGCTGGACAGCTTCATGCAGCGGCCATCGTACCTGAATCGAGCGGGGATGTCCTAACGGGTGTGGCCGAACAGGGGAACCAGGAGACTTTCATCGCCTTTCTTGACTATGCCTTGGGACGCGTTAGGAGCTCGAGATCGTCGTGTTTCAGCGTCAGTAGTGCAATGGTTTGCCCCTCTCCGTCGAGGAATTCCACTTCATATGCGGGAGGCTTTGCCGCATGCACGATGAGCACTGTTCCTCGAGCACCGCCCTTCAAGTTATTTTCAGGCAGATCCCTTTTCAGTCGCACAATGTCGTATTCGGAAAACATCTCAGTCTCTATCTCATTGGCGGAGTTGCAGTGGCCAGCCGCTATGGCTACTGCACGACCTTGACGAAGAGGCCCTCGCGGGTGAAGACCTGGAGGCGGTTGTTGTCGCTGTCGGCAACCCACACGTTGCCGGCGGGGTCGAAGGCCAGCTGCTTCGGGTCGAGCAGGTGGCCCGGCGTCGACCCCTTCCTTCCGAACACCCGCTTGAGGTTGCCGTCGAGGTCCGTCACCTGGATCCGGTTGTTCATGCGGTCCACGATGAAAAGCTCCTTCTGATCGGGGGAGACCACCATGTAGTCCGGCAGGCGGAACTCGCCGGGCATCTTGTGGCGTGCGAAGTCGAGCGCGCTGCCGCCCCCCGCCGCCGCGAGGAAGGCCGCCGTCGCGATCAGCGCGATCTTCGTCTTCTTCAGCGCCATCAGGACGACCAGGCTGAGCACCGCGCCCGGGATCGTGATGTACAGCACGACCGGGAACAGCGCCTCGTGGCCGATGCGGAACTTCTCCACGCCGTCCTTCGTGTAGGCCGCGATGTAGTTCCGCTTGTCGAGCGAGACGTAAACGCGGTCCTGCCACACCGTCACGCACTGCGGGTCCTGCGGGACGCTCCAGGACCGGAGGTGCTTGCCCTGCGCGTCGAAGACCACGATGCGCCGGTTGTGCTCGTCCGTGACGTAGATATCGCCGTTCGAGTCGCGCGAGACGCCTTCGGGACCGTCGACCTGCCCGGGCCCCGATCCCTGGGCGCCGATGATCCGGACCAGCTTGGGCTTCTCGCCCCGCGCGTCGAACTCGACGACGTTGTGTATCGCGGTCTGGATCACGCGACCGGGCTCAGGAACGACGATGTAGAGCCCGCGGCAGAAGTTCGAG
>JACQFK010000331.1 GCA_016200125.1 Planctomycetota bacterium | reverse complement strand
CCGGGCGGCTTGTTCTCCTTCTCGATGGGGCACTTCGGGCTGTCGCAGCGGTTGCCCTTGAGGAACAGCTTGGTGCCCAGGCGCCGGCAGATGCGGCACTTCGCCCCGGTGATGCGAGCCATACTCTAGACTCTCCTCTTCTTCCTGGGCCGGCAGCCGTTGTGGGGCAGCGGCGTCACGTCCTCGATCACGCGCACGTCCAGGCCCGCGGCCTGAAGCGCCCGGATCGCGCTCTCCCGGCCCGCGCCGGGACCCTTGACCTTCACCTCGACCTCGCGGACGCCGAACTTCTGCGCCTTCTCCGCCGCGCTCTCGGCCGCCTTCTGGGCGGCGAAGGGCGTGGACTTCCGCGAGCCCTTGTAGCCGATCGTCACGGCCGACGCCCAGCAGAGCGTGTCGCCGCCCGGGTCGGAGATCGTGATGATCGTGTTGTTGAACGTGGACTGGATGTGGCAGACCGCCTTCGGCACGAGCTTCTTGACCTTGCGCACGGCGCCGGCGGCGGGCTTCTTCTCCTCCGCCTTGGCGCCCTCGGCGGGCTTCGCCGCGTCTTTCTTTTCTTCGGCCACGATCTCTTCCTCTTACGGTTTAGGTCGGCGACTTCGCCTGCTTCTTGCCCGCGACCGTCTTCCGCGGCCCCTTCCGGGTCCGCGCGTTCGTCCGCGTCCGCTGCCCGCGCACGGGCAGCCCGCGGCGGTGACGGCTGCCGCGGTAGCACGCGATGTCCTTCAGGCGCTGGATGTTCTGCGCGATGACGCGCCGCAGCGCGCCCTCGACCACGTAGTTCTTGTCGACGATGGAGTTGATGCGGGTGAGCTGGTCTTCCGAGACGTCCTTGATCCGCATCTGCGGATTGACGCCGGCTTCCTTGAGGATCTTGTAGGCGAGCGTCTCGCCGATGCCGAAGACGTAGGTCAGCGAGACCCACGCCTGCTTGTTCGCCGGGATTTCGATGCCGCCGACGCGCGCCATACTCTAGCCCTGCCTCTGCTTGTGTTTGGGATTCGCGCAGATCACCCGCACGCGGCCCTTGCGGCGGACGATCTGACACTTCTCACAGATCCTTTTGACCGACGGTCTCACCTTCATGGTCGACTCTTAGTGCTCCCGGTAAATGATCCGGCCCTTCGTCAGGTCGTACGGGCTCATCTCCACGATCACCTTGTCCCCCGGGAGGATCTTGATGAAATTCATCCTCATCTTCCCGGACACGTGGGTCAGCACCGAGTGCGTGGGATTCTTCACCAGCGCCACCCGGATTCAGGGTGTAGAAGTGGATCCCCCGCGCCTGGTGGTCCAGGAGGTCGCGGCACTGCTCGGTCGCCCAATGGATCCCCACGCGCTTCACCGCCTCGGGGTCGCCGCCGCAGCGCTGGATCGACCTGAGCAGCGCGGCCGGAAACCGCACGCCCGCCGCGAGATCCGCCATCCGCCTCATCCCCTTCTCCGACGCGATGGGCATGATCCCCGCGAGGATCGGGACCTGGATCCCCGCCAGCTCGCAGCGGTCGCGGAAGTCGTAGAAGTCGCGGTTGTCGAAGAAAAGCTGGGTGCAGATGTAGTGGGCCCCCGCGTCGACCTTCGCCTTGAGGTGGTCGAGCTCCAGCAGCCGGTTGTGCGTGGCGGGATGGCCCTCGGGGAAACCGGCGACGCCGATGCCGAAGCCGCGGCCCTTCCCGTTGAACTTCACGATGTGCGCCACCAGCTGGGCCGCGTAGCGGAACGCGTCCTTCGAGCGGTCCCAGTCCTTGCGCCCCTGCGGCAGGTCGCCCGAAAGCGCCAGGATGTTCGACACGCCGCTCGACCGCCACTGCTCGAGGACCTGGTTGATCTCGGGCTCCGTGTGGCAGACGCAGGTCAGGTGCGGGATCGTCTCGAGCTTCGTCTCGCGCCGGATCCGGAGGACCAGGTCGTTCGTCAGGTCGCGCGTCCCGCCGCCCGCGCCGTAGGTGACGTCGACGAAGGCGGGCTTGAGCGGCTCGAGATGCGAGATGGTCTGGAAGAGCTGCTCCGACGCCTCGGCCGTCTTCGGCGGGAAGAACTCGAACGAGAACGTCGTCGGATGCGCCGCGAAGATATCCTGAATGTGCACGGTCCGAGGATCATAGGGCCGCGTTTTGAGGTCGTCAAGGGCGGGGTCCGGGATCGCGGAGTAGAATCAGTCATGGCTTCTTCCGACACGGCCCGCTGGGGCGCCTGGCTGCTCGCGGCGGGCCTGATCCTGCTCGCGGCCTGGGCGGCGCTGGAGTTCAGTTCCGTCGAAGAGCCGGCGAGTCCCGGGAAGACGCCCAATCCGTCCCAGGTACGCTGGGACCAACCGATTCCCGGCTGGAAGTACTCGCTCGCCCGGGGCTTCGTCGTCTTCGTGGGCTTCGTGCTCCCGAGCGCGGGCTCGCTCGCCTGTGCCGCCGGACTCGGCCTGATCCTCCTCGACGCCCGCTCGCGGCCCGGGCGCCTGGATCACGGCATGCTCGCGTCGTTGATGGGCGTGCTGCTCCTGCTCGCGGGACTTGCGTTGATGGGAACGACGGCCTGGCAGTGGCACGTTCGGACGAAACCGATGGAGCCCGCCGATCTGACCAAGCCGGCCGAATACGATCCTGAATCCCCGTTCTTCCAGGACTTCAAGGACTGGACCCCGCAGAAATCCGACGCCTACTGGGAAAAGATGCGAAGGAAGGATCGTCTGGACCGTCTGTGGTGGCGGATCGTGCTCTACGTCTTCCCTCCGGTCGGCCTGATCTTCGCGGCGCTCGGGATCGGCCTGCTGACCGTCTCCCCCCGAAGACCCTAGACCCGAGTCAGGACGTCGCGGCCGTCCTTGGTCACCGCGATGGTGTGCTCGAAGTGGGCGGAGAGGCGCTTGTCCTTCGTGACGACCGTCCAGTCGTCGGCGAGCGTCTTGACGTCGTCGGTCCCCTCGTTCACCATCGGCTCGATCGCGATGCAGTGGCCGGGACGGAGGATGAACTCCCAGCTCGAGAGGTTGTCGATCACGTAGTTGGGCACCTGCGGCTCCTCGTGCAGGTTCCGGCCGATGCCGTGGCCGACGTACTTCTTCACCACGCCGTAGCCGCGGCTCTCCGCGTACTCCTGGATCGTCCGGGCGATCGTCGACAGCCGCGCGCCCGGGCCGACCACGGCGATGGCGGCCTCGAGCGCCTCCCGCGTCGTGTCGATCAGCTTCTGCGCCTTGGGCGAGATCTTCCCCACCCCCACGGTGATCGCCGCGTCCCCCACGTAGCCCTGGTAGGTCGCGCCGGCGTCCAGGGAGACGATGTCCCCCTCCTTCAGCACCCGTTTGGGCGACGGGATGCCGTGGACGACCTCCTCGTTGATCGACACGCAGAGCGACGCCGGAAAGCCCCGGTAGCCCTTGAAGGTGGGAACCGCATCCGATTTGCGGACGTGCTTCTCGAAGATCGCATCCAGGTCGGCGGTGCTGACGCCGGGAGCGACGCTCCTCGCCAGGAGCTTGAGCCCCTCGCCCACGATGCGGCCCGCGACCCGCATGATGCCGATCTCGCGGTCGTCCTTGACGATGACGGCCATGGATGGAGCCTACCCTTTCCGGACGACCGCTACAACCTCGCGGTAGACGTCGTCGGGAGGCTGGTTGGCGTTCACGCGGCGCACGATGCCGCGCTTCTCGTAGTAGGGGATGACGGCCGCCGTCTCGGACCGGTACTGGTCGAGGCGGTGGAAGACCTTGGTCCGCGTGTCGTCGACGCGCTGGACGAGCGCCGTGCCGTCGCGGTCGCAGACCCCCTCGACCTTCGGCTTCTGCCAGCGGAGGTGATAGGGCGCGCCGCACGTGGGGCAGGAGCGCCGCTCGATGATGCGCTCCATGATGACCGCGTCGGGGCACTCGAAGAGCACGACGAGGGTGATCCCCTGGTTGAGGCGGGCAAGGAGCATGTCGAGGCCCATCGCCTGCGCGGTCGTGCGGGGGAAGCCGTCGAGGATGTAGCCGTTCTTCGTGTCGCCCTTGCGGAAGCGCTCCTCGATGATGCTCATCATCACTTCGTCGGGGACGAGCGAGCCGAGGTCGATGTACTTCTTCACCTTCTGGCCGATGTCGGTCTTCTGGGAGGCGGTGCCGCGGAGGATGTCGCCCGTCGAGATGTGGGGGACGCCGAGCTCCTCGGCGAGCTTCTTGGCCTGGGTCCCCTTGCCCACCGCGGGCGCGCCGACGAACAGAAGTCTCACCGGGTCCTCTTCATCACCATCCCTAGGATATCGCGCAATCTCGGGCGCGGCTAAGATACCTTGCGACGCCGGGTCTGAAAAGAGATTATCGCGCGGGGACGGGAGGAACGGAAAGGCCGGGAATCTCGAAGGGAAGGCGCTCCTCCCCCGCTTCCCGCAGGATCACAAGCGTCCCCTGGACAGCCACCGTGGCCGCGCCCTTCATCAGGTCCCGCTTGGCGCAGTCTCCGCCCCACCAGAGCCCGGCGATCGTGAGCTTTTCCGCCTCTCGGGTCAGAACTCTGCCGCCCTTGGGGTCGTTCCCGAAGACCGCATTCTCCTCCAGCGCCTGTCCCGCGATCCGGACCTCCTCGATCCGCGCCTTCTTCGGCACCGCCCAGGGCGCAAATGCGACGCGCAGTCGCGCCGTGAGGTCGCCGTGATTCGCCCTCCCGCCCGCCATCACGATGAGGCCGGCGTACACCCGGACATCCCCCAGAGTGTCGAAGTGAACCGGCCAGGGCAGTGGACGCGAGAAGGTCAGCTCGGAGAGCTGGTCGGCCAGGCCGAACTCCGGCTCGAAGCGGACGACGGCCGCCGCGCAGAACAGATCCACGGCCTCCCAGAATCCGGCGTCCTTGAACTGCAGCGTCACGGCAGTGATGCCAAGGTCCAGTCCGAAGGGCTCGAACCGGGTCCGGACCCCGAAGCCTCCGAACACTTCCGCCGCGGCCCGTTCGAGCGTGGCGTTCTTGATCTCCGCGCTCCGGACCCGGCCGGCCTTGCGGAGCGCCTTCAGCCGCTCCTGCCGGTCGATCTCGCGGAGGATGTCCGCGACCCGGCGGGCGACCTCCTCGTCCCTGTCCTTCCGCAGCGCTTCGAGGGCCGGCGCGGCGGCGGCTCCCAGCCCGGTCAGCTTCTTCGCGGCGGCGTCCCGCTCCTCGGCGCGGTCCGAGCGGAGGAGGCGGACCAGGTCGTCCACGTCGTCCGGCGCGGCCTGGAGGAGGAGACCGAGAGCCAGCAGGAGTCTCATCTGAAGAGAGGATACCCGGGGGAAACTAGCGGCGCCCCTGAATCCGGGTGGAACCGCCGAGGAAGCTGCCGTAGTGGTGCATCACGAGGTAGGACTCGATCTTATTGATGATGTCGAGACCGACGCCCACGACGATCAGGATGCCCGTGCCGCCGAGGAAGGCGACGAGGTAGCGGTCGAGCTGCAGCGCGGCGGAGATCAGGTCGGGCAGCAGCGCGATCAGGCAGAGGAAGGCGGCGCCGCAGAGCGTGATGCGCGAGAGGATGGTGTTCAGGTAGCTCGCGGTGTTCTCGCCGGGCCGGATGCCGGGGACGAAGCTGCCGCTCTCCTTGAGCTGCAGCGCGATCTCGTCCGGGCGCATGAACAGGTAGGTCCAGAAGTACGAGAAGAAGAAGATCATCGTCACGTAGAAGAGCGAGTAGGCGAACCAGCCGCGCTGGAAGACCTCGCGCAGGAAGCCCAGGCCCGGGACCAGGCCCAGCATCTGGGGGACGACCAGGAGCGACGAGGCGAAAATCACGGGCATGACGCCCGAGGTGTTCACCTTGAGGGGGAGGTAGTTCCGGCCGCCGGTCATCATGCGCCGACCGCGGATGTGCTTGGCGTGCTGGAGAGGGATCCGCCGGGTCGCCTGGGTGACGAAGACGACGGCGACGATGGACGCCAGGTAGATCACGAGGATGATGGCGATCGAATCGGCGCGCAGGTTGCCCTGGCGCGACTTCTCGATCATCTGCCACAGGATCGCGGGCATGCGGGCGACGATTCCCGCCATGATGAGCACGCTCGCGCCGTTGCCGATGCCCCGCTCGGTGATCTGCTCGCCGAGCCACATGATGAAGAGGGCGCCGGCCGCCATGCCGATCATCATGAAGAGCGTGGTGCCGAAGCCGCCGTTCATCAGGAGGCCGAGCTTGCCCTGCTCGATCTGGGCGCCGCTCCAGTGGGCGAGCTGCCGCGCCGCGAAGAAGCCCTGGACGAAGCAGACGGGGACGGCGGCGTAGCGGGTGTACTGCTGGATCTTGCGCTGGCCGCTGGGGCCCTCCTTCGCGATCGCCTCGAGGGTCGGGCTCACCTTGGTCATGAGCTGCATGATGATCGACGAGGTGATGTAGGGCATGATGCCCAGGGAGAAGAGCGCGAGGTTGCCGATCGCGCCGCCGGTGAAGACCTGGATCAGGCCGAAAAGGTCGCCGCCGTCGCGCTGCATCTGCTCGTTCCAGGCCGCCACCGCCGCGGGGTTGACGCCGGGCAGGGGGATGTGGGAGCCGAGGCGGTAGACGATCAGCAGCCCGAAGGTCCAGAGGATGCGGGTGCGGAGTTCGGGAATCTTGAAAATGTTCTGGAACGACTGCAGGATCTGCATGGCCGCTGTCCCAAGTCCGTCAGGTTACGGTTTCTTCGGGGCGGGCTTCTTCTCCGCCTTGGGCGCGCCCGCCTTCTTCTCGGCCGCGTCCGAGTGATGCTTGATCGCCGCCGCGTGGACCGCGGCCAGCTTCTCGATCGTGCCGCCCGCCTTCGTGATCTTCTCCTCGGCGCTCTTGGCGAAGGCCTCCGCCTTGATCGAGAGCTTCTTGGTCAGGGTGCCCGAGCCGAGGATCTTCACGCCGTCGCACTCGCGCCGGACGAGCCCCGCGGCCTTGAGCGCGGCCCGGTCGATCACGGCGCCCGCGGCGAAGGCCTTCTCGAGCTGGCCGACGTTCACGACCTCGTAGTCGGTCTTGAAGTTCTTGTTGTTGAAGCCGAACTTGGGCAGGCGGCGGAGCATCGACATCTGCCCGCCCTCGAAGTAGGGGCGGAAGCTCGTGCCCTGCCGGGCGTACTGGCCCTTGCGGCCCCGGCCGCAGGTCTTGCCCACGCCGCTGGAGTGGCCGCGGCCCTTGATGAACTTGTACTTCCGGGGCAGCCCGGACTTCTTGGCGTCGGTGAGGTTCATGCCTTCACTTCTCCCGCCGGGGCGGCCGGCGGCGTCACCACCTTCGCCTCGCGCAGGTGGACGCCGCGGGTCTCCTCGACCTGGCCGATCGTGCGCAGCTTCTCGAGCGCGCCGAAGGTGGCCTTGACGACGTTGATCGGGTTCGTGCTGCCGAACACCTTGGTCAGCACGTTGTGGACGCCCGCCAGCTCCAGCACCGCGCGCGCGGCGGCGCCGGCCTTGATGCCGGTGCCCTCGCAGGCCGGGCGCAGGATCACCGACGTGGCGCCGTGCTTCTCGCGGATCTCGTGCGGGATCGTCGTCTTCACGACCGGCACTTCGATCAAGCTCTTCTTCCCTTCCTGGATGCCCTTGTTGACCGCGAAGGGGACTTCGTTCGCCTTGCCGTAGCCCCAGCCCACGCGGCCCTTGCGGTCGCCCACGACGACGAGCGCGTTGAAGCTGAAGCGCTTGCCGCCCTTGACCACCTTGGCGCAGCGCTTGACCTTGACGACGATCTCCTCCAGCTCCTCGCCGGCCCGGCTCTCGCGACGTTCGCGGTGTTCAGCCATTCAGTTCCTCGGTCCTCACTCTTTCTTGGCCTCGGGCTTGCCGCCCTCGGGCTTCGGAGGCTTCTGCCCCTGCGGCTTGGCCTCGCCCGCGGGCTTGCCCTGCGCGGGGGCGCCGCCCTGAGGCTTCTGAGGCGCGCCGCCCTCGGGCGGCGGGCCCTTCTTTTCCTTCTTCGGCTTCTCGGCCGGCTTCTCCTTGGCCTTGCGGACCTTCGGCGGCTTGTCCTTCTTCTTCGGATTGAGGAGGAAGTCCAGCCCGCCCTTGGCGGCGGCCTCGGCGAAGGCGCGGACGCGTCCGTGGAAGCGGTAGAAGTTCCGGTCGAAGACGACCTTCGTGATGCCCTTGGCCTTGGCGATCTCGGCCAGCTTCGTTCCCACGATCGCCGCCGCCTTCTTGTCGCCGCCGTTCTTGATCGTCCCCTTCAGGTCCTTCATCACCGTCGAGGCCGCCGCCAGCGTCCGCCCCTCGGTGTCGTCGATGAGCTGGCTGTGGAAATGGCGGTTGCTCCGGTAGATCGACAGCCGCGGCCGCTCCTTCGTGCCGATGATGGAGTTGCCGATGCTGTGAGCGCGGCGCTCGCGCCGCTCCCACTTGTGGACCTCATGGGCGACGATCGGTCTCATGGCTTAAGTCGCTCCCGTGACGAAGGTCTTGCCGGCCTTGCGGCGCACGACCTCGTCCTTGTACTTGATGCCCTTCAGGTTGTACGGTTCCGCGGGGCGCTTCGACCGGATCTGCGCGGAGAACTCGCCGACGAGCTGCTTGTCGACGCCCTTCACGCTGATGGCCGTCGGCGCCGCGCAGGCCACGACGAGCCCCTTGGGGATCTGCATGTCCACCGGGTGGGAGAAGCCCAGGACCATCGTGAGCTTGTCGCCCTGGACCTTGGCGTTGTAGCCGACGCCGCTGATCTCAAGGTTCTTCTCGTAGCCCTTCGACACGCCCTCGACCAGGTTCGCGAGATGGCTCCTCCAGGTGCCCCAGAGCGCCTTCTGCTGCTGGCTCGTCCCCTTCGCGGTGACGACCACCCGCTTCCCCTCCTCGATCTTCGCGGAGATCTCGGCGTGGAGCGTGAGGGAGTGCTTGCCCGCGGGCCCTTCGGCGGAGACCGACTGGCCGTTGATGTTGACCTTCACCTTCTCGGGCAGGTCGATCGGCTTTCTTCCCAGTCGCGACATACGCTTACCAGACCTTGCAGATGAGCTCGCCGCCCACGCGCTGCTTGCGCGCCTGGCGGTCGCTCATGATTCCCTTGGAGGTCGACAGCACCTGGACGCCCAGCCCGTCCATGATCCGGAGGAGGCTGTCCACGCCGCTGAAGATCCGGCACCCGGGCTTGGACACCCGCTTGATGTCGGAGATCACCGACTGGCCGTCGCTGTCGTACTTCAGGTACAGGTGGAGGTACTTCCGCTCCGGCTTCTTCTCGTCCGGGAGCATCTTCACGTCCTCGAGGTAGCCCTCGCTCCGGAGCACCTTCGCCACGCCCTCCTTCATCCGGGAGTGCGTCAGCGTGACGCGGCGGTGGCGCCGCCCGTAGGCGTTCTTGATCATGGCGAGCATGTCGCCGACCGGATCGGAACTGGGCATCTCCTCGTTCCTCTACTTACTTACCAGGATGCTTTCCGGACGCCCGGAATTTCAGCTTTGTTCGCGAGCATGCGGAAGCACAAGCGGCAGATCTTGAACTTGCGGTGATACCCGCGGCGGCGTCCGCAGATCGAGCAGCGGTTGTAGCCCCGCGTCGGGAACTTCGGCTTCTTCTTCTGCTTGACCTTCCAGCGGATGCTCGCCATGGCTTCCTTCTCTAATTCTGGCGGAACGGCACCCCGAGCCGCTTCAGCAGCTCGAGGGAATCGCTCGACCGGCGCGTCTTGACGCCGATCGTGATGTTCATGCCCTGGACGAATTCCAGCTTGTCGATGTTGATCTCGGGGAACACGATCTGCTCCGAGATGCCCAGGTTGTAGTTGCCCGCCTGGTCGAAGGAGCGGGGCGACAGCCCGCGGAAGTCGCGGATGCGGGGGATCACGATCGAGATCAGGCGGTCCAGGAACTCGTACATCCTCGCGCCGCGGAGGGTCACCTTGAGACCGATGTTCTGGCCCTTGCGCAGCTTGAAGTTCGCGACCGACTTCCGCGCCCGCGTCACCATCGGCTTCTGGCCGCTGATGACCGCCAGATCCTTCGCCGCGGCGTCGAGCAGGTTCTTGTTCTCGATCGCCTTGCCGATGCCCATCGAGATCACGATCTTCTCCAGGCGCGGCAGCGCGTGGACGTTCTCCGTCTTGAGCTCCTTCTTGAGCTCCGCGACGATCTCGGTCCGGTATTTTTCCTGCAGTCTGGCCATTAGACCTCGGGCGCGACCGACTGGCCGCATTTCTTGCAGATCCGGGCGCGGGTGCCGCCCTCGATCTTCTTGGAGATCGTGCGGGTCAGCTTGCTGCACGACTGGCACTCGATGCGCACGTTCGACACGTGCAGGGCCGCCTCCTTCTGGATGCGCGCGCCGTGCGGATGCTGCTGCGAGCGGCGCAGGTGCTTCCAGATGAAGTTCACGCCCTCGACGAGCACGCGGCCCCCGGCCTT
>JACQFK010000341.1 GCA_016200125.1 Planctomycetota bacterium | reverse complement strand
CCTGGAGGAACTGCTGGGCGGACAGGAGGTCCATGAACAGGTAGGTCGAGTCGTACTCGACCATGCCCGAGCGGAACTGCCCCACCACCTCGAAGTCCTTCACGCAGAGGATCGGCGTGGTCGCGTGGCGCGCGGTCAGGAGGCCGACCGTCCCGCCGCCGCGCATCTCGGCGCCCCGCACGACCCCGGGGTGCGTCGTCTCCTCTCCGCTGTCGGGCTTCAGGCTGAAGACGGTCTTCCCGCCCTTGAGGAAGAACTTCGGGAGATCGCTGACCGTCTTCTCCTGCTCGGGCACGATGCCGACGATGTGGACGTCGCGGTAGGAGCCGCCGCGGCCGAGCCAGGCCTCGTACTCGAGGCGCGGCGCGCAGCCCTTGACGTGCGGGAGCTTCCGGATCCGCTCGCTGAGCATGTCGTAGTTCGTGATCCAGAGGTTCTTGTCGGCCGAGGTGACGATGATGTGGGTCTGCATCCCCCGGATGCGGTCGCGCATGTCGCGGGAGAAGCCGCCCATCAGGGAGGTGACGACGACCATCGTCATGATGCCGACGGCGACGCCGACGATGGAGAAATAGATGATCTTGTGCGCCCGGAGGTAGCGGAACGCCATGAAGAGCTTATACATGCAGACTCACGGACGACGGCCGCGCCCCGCGGGTCACTGTTTTCCGTGCTCGCGGAGCAGCGGGAACAGGATCACTTCCCGGATCGACGGGTTGTTCGTGAGCAGCATCACGAGCCGGTCGATGCCGATGCCGATCCCGCCCGCGGGCGGCATCCCGTGCTCGAGGGCCGCGAGGAAGTCCTCGTCGACCTTTCCCTGCTTGGCCATCTCGTCGCCGCCGGCCTGGTCGACGAGCCGCTTGCGCTGCTCGATCGGGTCGTTCAGCTCGGTGTAGGCGTTCCCGACCTCGAATCCCGCGGCATAGGCCTCGAAGCGGTCGGCGAAGCCGGGCCGGTCGGGCAGTTCGCGGCAGAGCGGGGTCATCTCGATGGGCTGGTTGACGACGAAGCAGGCGTCCTGCAGGTTCGGTTCGGCGTAGGCGCTGAAGACCTCGTCCTGGAGTTCGGGCTTCGACAGCCCCTGGTAGGGCACCTGCCGGTCGGCGAGCTTCATGCGGCAGGCCTCGAGGTCGTTGGGGTCGATGCCCGCATGCTGCCGGATCAGGTCGCAGAAATCCTTCTTCGGCCAGGGGGGCGTGAGATCGATCGTCTTCTCGCCGAAGGGAAGCTTCGTGCCGCCCGCAATATCCTTGGCGAGCGAGGTGACGCAGCTCTCCATGAGCTCCATCATGGTGCGGAGATCGCCCTTCGCGTGGTAGAGCTCCAGCATCGTGAATTCGGGATTGTGCTGGGTGTCGATCCCCTCGTTGCGGAAGACCCGGCCGATCTCGTAGACCTTCTCGATGCCGCCGACGAGGAGCTTCTTGAGCGGGATCTCGAGGGCGATGCGCATGAAGAGGTCCGCATCCAGCGCGTTGTGGTGCGTCTTGAAGGGCCGCGCGGCCGCGCCGCCCGGGATCGAGTGCATCATCGGCGTCTCGACCTCGATGTAGCCCCGCCCGTCGAGGAAGCGCCGCATGCCCGACACGATCTTCGCCCTCTTCACGAACTTCTGGAGCACCTCGGGGTTCGCGATCAAGTCGAGGTAGCGCTGGCGGAAGCGGATCTCCGGGTCCGTGAGGCCGTGGAACTTCTCCGGCAGCGGCCGCAGCGCCTTCGTGAGGAACGTGAACTGGTCGGCGAAGATCGTGATCTCCCCGGTCTTGGACTTCCCGAGCAGGCCGCCGAAGGCGACCAGGTCGCCGATGTGGACGTTCTCGAAGACGGCCCAGGCGTCGCCCAGCTTGTCCTTCTTCGCGTGGATCTGGATCTTGCCGGTCCAGTCGCGCACGTCGAGGAAGGCCGCCTTCCCCATGGAGCGCAGGGCCGTGACGCGCCCCGAGACGCAGGCGGGCTTGTTCTCGAGCTCCGCGAAGCGCGCGACGATCTCGCCCGCGGGCTGGGCGCCGTCGAAGCGCCGCCCGAAGGGATCGACCTTGAGGGCCCGGAGGGCCTCCACGCGCTTGAGCCGCTCTTCCCTTTCGTCGGACATCGGGGTGGGATAGTATCAAAAGAAGTACCAAGTACCAAGGACCAGGTACGGATCGACCCCTGGTACCTGGTCCTTGGTACCTGGTGCTCCGGAGAGGTATGATCCACGCATGGACCTCCGGCTCCGCTGGACCGAACGGCTGACGAAGCAGTCGGACATTGATGCCGTCTACAAGACCGGCCGACGCGTCCACGCCAAGTTCTTCCGGATCCACGTGAAGCCGAACACCCTGCCCTTCTCCCGCTTCACGGTCAGCGTGCCGCGCAAGGTCTGCACCGCGGTGCTGCGCAACCGCTGGAAGCGGATGCTCCGGGAGTCCTTCCGGCTGAGCAAGGAGAAGATCGGGCCGGGGTTGGACATCGTCGCGGTCCCGACCCGGGCGCCCGAGGAGCTCAAGCGGCCGCAGGTGGAATTCGTCCTGGTCGAGCTCGTGAAGAAGCACCGGTCGAAGCCGTGAAGTACCTCGTGATCATCCCGGTCCGGATCTACCAGCTCACGATCTCGCCCTGGCTCCCCAAGGCCTGCCGCTACGAGCCCAGCTGCTCGAACTACATGCTCGAGGCGGTCCGCACCCACGGGGCCTTCAAGGGGACCTGGTACGGCATCCGCCGCCTGCTGCGCTGCGCGCCCTGGGGCGGCTGGGGCTACGACCCCGTGCCGCCCAAGAAAGCGCCGACTCCCCCTCATCAGGGCTGAGCCGCTCGGTTGGGGATTGAGTGTTGGGAGTTCGTTGGGATTGGGGAGTTGGGCGCGGGGAGTTTACTTCTTGATCGCGTCGCCGGCGGGCTGGCGCTCGGACAGGTAGGGAACTTCCATCAGGTGGATCACGACCTTGCGGCGCGGCTCGCCGGCCTTCTCGACGCCGCCTTCCGCCAGGGCCTTGCGGGCGGGCGCGTCCTCCGATTCCTTGCCGTCCTTGGAATCCCGATCCGCCGCCTTGGCTTCGGGCTTGGGCGCTTCCGTGGGCTTCTTGGGCGCGGCGGCGCCGCCGCTCGCGACGGAGTTCTTCTTGTCCCCTCCCGCGAGCATCCCGCCCGCGCGGAACTCCGCGAGCACCACGGGATCGCCGGGGGCGCCCGGCAGCAGCCGGGACGAGCCCGGCTTGTCCAGCTCCTGGGTGAGCCGCGCGATCTGCGCGTCCGTGAGCTCGATAGTGTAGGTGAGCTGGGACTCGGCCGGCGGCGCCTTCATCATCTTGCCCTGAGGCGCGGGCGGCGGGAGCGCGCAGCCCAGCTTCTTGAGCGCCTCCTCGACCTGCGGACGGGCCTTCGCCACCTGGAGGGTGGCAAGCGTCAGATGTGAGGGACCGGGGTCGGCCGCGGGCTCGGCGGCGATGCCCCGCTTGGCCTTGGGATCCGCCTCGCCCTTGCCGAAGGCGTCGTCCTTTTTCGCCGCCGCCTTGTCGACCGCGGGGGCCTCGGCGGCCGGCGGCGGAGGCGCGCCGGGCTTCGCGGCATCCAGTTCCTTGGCGGCCCGGGCCGTCGGAGCGGGAGCCGGCGCGGGCTTGGGAGGAGCGGCCGGGGGCGCGGGGGCCGCCGCGCCGGCCTGGGGCTGCGCGGCCGTCCTGCCTTCAAGGTTCTTCGCGGCCAGGGTGTCGGCCGCCGCCTTCTCGCGGTTGCCCCGCTCGGCCTGCTCTTCCTTCTTGGCCTCGTCGGCGCGCCGGAGCTGCTCCTTTTTCTCCTGTTCGACTCCCGCGCTTCTGCGGGCTTCCTCGAGGGCCAGGTGAGCCGCGCCGTCCGCCGGCGCGCCGAGCTTCTGATCCTCCTCGGCATGGGCGTCCGCCTTGGCCCCGGCGGCCACCGGGCCGGCGGCGGGAGCTTCGGCCTGCCGCGCGAGGATGGCCTTCTCGGGCGAGCTGAAGTACATCACGTTGAGTCCGATGAGGGCCGCCGCCGCGGCGGCGCCGGCCCAGAGGACCAGGCGGCGCACTTTCGCGAAGTTGTGGACCTGGCCGGCGCTGCGGATCTCGCGGGAGACGCCCTCGGCGATGGAGCGGGGCGCGCGGAGGCGCGGCAGCTCCTTCACCAGGACGGCGGCCGACTTGAGCTCTCCGAGCTCGCGGAGGCACTCCGAGCAGGAGGCGATGTGGCGCTCCACCTCCGCCTTTTCCGCGGCCTCGAGCTCACCGTCGTAGTACCCGCTGAGCTTCTCTTTGTCGAACGCGCAGTTCATTTCATCCCTATGACGCAGCGGCTCACTTCAAAGTTCCAATATACGATTTCAATTTCGATTTCAACTCGAGCCGGGCCCGGTGGAGCCGGGACCGGACCGTGCCCTTGGGAATCTGCATGATCGAGGCGATCTCGTCGTAGGAGTGGCCCTGGAGGTCCTTGAGGAGGATGATCTGGCGGTCGCCCTCCTCGAGGAGCTCCAGCGCCTGCTGGACCTTCTTCTGCGTCTCCTCCCCTTCGAGCTTCTCCGTGGGATTCGACTCGACCGCGGGCTCCACCACCTTATCGTCGTCCTTGGCGTAGATCGACACCGCCGTCCGCTTGTTCTCCCGCCGGAACGAGATCGCCTGGTTGAAGGCGATCCGGTAGATCCAGGTGGAGAAGGCCGAATCGCCCTTGAACTCCTGGATCTTGCGGAAGGCGTTGATGAAGGCGCGCTGGACGATGTCCGCCGCGTCCTCGGCGTTCCCGCAGAAGCGGGTGACGGCGGTGAAGACGCGGTCCTGGTGGCGCGCGACGAGCTCGTCGAAGGCGCGGTTCTCGTTGCGCTGGCAGCGGACCACGAGCTCGCGGTCGGGCAGCTCCCGCAGTTCGGCGGTCGGGACGGTCGGATCCAGCGGACTCATATTTGATTGGACGTCCGATCTCCCGAAATGGTGAGCCGGA
Organism: Planctomycetota bacterium; assembly: GCA_016200125.1. Next base: position 2,946 of record JACQFK010000341.1, on the reverse strand, counting down.
GGTCCGAACTATTTGACATCGCGCGCGCAGCGGAAGCCCACGTCGGGATGCGGCAGCCGCGGATCCTCGGCGTAGACGTTCGCGCAGCGCAGGGCTTTCTTCGGGGTCATGAACGAGCCGCCCTTGAGGATCCGGAACTCGGGCGGCGGCTTCGTCCCCTTCGCCGGGGCCGACGTCTCCGTCCACTCCCAGACGTTGCCGCCCATCCCGTATACGCCGAAGGCGCTTTCGCCGTTGTCGAACTCCTTGTCGTCCACCGCAGTGGTCCCCGGCGAGATGCTCTTGTGGACCTGCCAGTACTCGAGGCAGTTGGCGGCGAACTTGTCCTCCTTCTCCAGGAAGACGCTGCCCCAGGGGAACTCGCGCTTGTCGGGACCGCGCGCCGCGACCTCCCACTCCTCGGCCGTGGGCAGCCGCTTCCCCGCCCAGGAGGCGTAGGCCGTCGCATCGTCCCAGGTGACGAAGACGACGGGGTGACGCTCCTGCTTCTTGGGCGGCTTCGTGCCGCCCCAGTGCGGCGGCGGCGGACGTCCCGTCGCGATCGTGAACGCGAGATAGTCCTCGTTCGTGACTTCGTACTTGTCGATCAGGAAGGCCGCCAGCTTAACCTGCCGCAGCGGCTTCTCGTCCGACACGTCGTCGTTCCCGATCCAGCAGGGCGTGGAGGGGATGCGGACCATGGTCTTTTCCGACTGCGCCGTCTTCACCAGCTGCTGGAACTCCCGCACCTGGGCCTTCCGCTCGGGATAGAACACCAGCGCCCCCTCGGACGTCGCGAGCGCCTGGCCGTAGCGTCCGGCCTCGTGCTGCTTCTTCGCCTCGGCCAGGTCCCGCTTGAAGTAGGTGTCCGCCTCGCCCTGGAAGTCGCGGGTCTTCTTCAGGGTCCCCTTGTAGTCCTCGTCCTTCACCGCCTCGGGATAGGCCGCGGCGAACTTCTCGAAGGCCGCGAGGCAGGCGTCCCAGAGGTTCTGTTCGCGGTCCTTCTCGACCTTGTCCTTGAGGAGCGCCCACTCGCGGCTCTGCTGCTGCTTCAGGGCCGCTTTGCGCGCCGCCTCGACCCGCTCGGCCTCCGCCTGCTTGCGCCCCTCCGCGACCGCCTCCTCGACGCCCTTCAGCTCCGGGGCGTCGGCGCGCAGCTTGCGGGCCGCCTCGAGCGCGCCGGCCGCATCGTCCCACTTCCGGGCCGCCAGCGCCGCCTGGAGCTCCTTCAGCTTCTGCTCGAACTCGCCCGCCTTCGGGTCGGCCGGGGGCGTGACGGGGTCCGGAGGCGGGGGCGGCTTGACGGGATCGGGACCTTTGACGGGATCGGGCGGCTTGACCGGCTCGACAGGCAGGGGCGGGGCTTTCACGATGCCGGGAATGTCTTCCCGCTTTCGCCACTTGACGACGAGGAATCCGGCGAGGAGGAGGACCAGCAGCGAGATCGCGATGAGAGGCCACCCCTTGGTCGGTCGGGGGGAGGCCGGATCGCTCATGCGGCCATCTTAATCAAGGGCCGGGGAAAACGAAACGGCTTATTTGCCCGGCTTGAAGATGTCGACGGACGCCAGGATGTAATCCGCAACCTTCTGGTGCTTCTTGTACATGCCTTCGTCGCAGGTCATCACGATCTTGTAGAGGTTCTGGTTCTTCCCGATGAAGACCCACATCCGGAGTTCCATCGGCTTGTCCGCCCGCTTGAAGGTCATCTCGAGGTACTGGGTCTGGACGTTGCCGGCGCCGCCGCCGGGCAGCTTCGCGCTGGCGGCGGTGATCTTCTTGGGATCCATGATGCCCTGGAAGCCCGAGATGTTCTTGTACTCGCCGTTGGCCGCGTCCTTGATGTCGTAGGAGCCGAAGCCGGTCGCCTTGTCCTGGGCGAAGACCTCGATGTTCAGGTTGTCGACCTTGTGGGACACCAGGAGGATCGAGTTCGAGAAAAATCCACCCTTGTCCTTGAAGTCCCATTCGTCGTTCTTCGGCGGGCGGCGCATCGAGACGCCCATGTCGGGCTTGCTGGCGAAGGTCGGGTCCTTCACTTCCTTGCCCTGGGGGGCGAGGAACGCGAGGGCGACCGCGGCGCAGACGAGCTTTCAACCCGGCCCGCCGAATCTGAAAAACACTTTCCCCCGGCCTGCGTCTAACGGGGGAGATACCATCAGTCTGGAGGGGCCGAGCATGGGGTTCCGCGCGAGCGCCTGGGCATTGCTCCTCGCCGCCCTTCTGTCCGGGAATCCTCTTCTGGCCCAGGACAAGAAGCCTCCCCCCAAGAAGCCGGCCGGCCCCCTGGAGTTCGAGACCGATCACTGGGCCATCAGCTCCCCCCTCCCCGTCCTGCCCGGCAAGGACTTCGAGGAGCTGCTCGAGGGCTACTACAAGCTCTGGCAGCGCAAGGCCGGGCCGGCGGCCGGCCCCGCAGGCAAGATGAAGCTGAAGCTCCACTTCGACCGGGAGGAGTTCAACGGCCTGCCGGGGCGCACGGGCGGCTGGCTCGTGAAGGACGGCGCGCTCCACCTTCTGGCGGACCAGGGTTATCCGAACAGCGTCGCCGTGGGCGGCGCCCGCGCCTACCTGCTGGCGGCCTACCCCGGCCTCGAGAAGCGCACCGATCTTCCCCCCTGGGTCCTCCCGGGGCTGTCCAGCTACCTTTCCTCCGCGCTGTGGCGCGAGGGCCAGGTCGAGATCGACTCGCTCAAGCACCCCCAGAGCACCCAGAGCCTCCTCTCCCTCCAGAACGTCATGAAGTCGAACGACTGGGTCGCATTCGAGAAGGGCTTCAAGTCCGACGGCCGCGAGTACGAGATCCGCCGCCGCGTGATCGACCTGCAGGCCTGGGCGGTCTTCTACTACCTGTTCAACGCGCCCGGCGAGGACGGCGGCAAGTCGCCCAACGCGACGGCCATCCCCGCCCTGCTCGCGGCGCTGAGCGAGGGGAAGAAGATCGACGATGCGACGGTCGCGATGCTC
>JACQFK010000340.1 GCA_016200125.1 Planctomycetota bacterium | reverse complement strand
GCTTCACGGCCGCGCGCGGCGAGGCGCGGCTCTCGTTCTCGTCGCTGTCGGAGCCGCTCTACGTGCAGCCCGACGGCGGCGGCATCCACGCGATCCATCCCGGCGAGGAGCTCCAGGTCGGCCGCGCGGCCGCCGAGGTGCACCCGCTCGACCCGGGCGTCGCGGCGAAGAAGATCGCGGCCTTCGAGGCCGCGCGCCCCCGCCAGCGGACGATCTTCTACACGAGCTGCGACGCGGCCGACCAGAAGCGCGAGCACTTCTTCGTGCAGGACGGCGTGTGGTGGAGGAACGACGGCCTCTACTCGCGCGAGCGGCCGGACCGCACGGCCGCGGTGGCCATCGGCCCCAACCCGCGCTTCGCGTGGCGCGGCTCCCTCGTGCTGCGCTTCCGCTATACAACCAACTGCAAGTCGGTCGAGGCGCAGCTGCGCGTCGACGAGAAGAAGTACACGCTCTTCAAGCCGATCGCGGTCGACCGCCGGAATGCCGACCAGTGGAACGTCGCGGAGATCCCGCTCGAGATCCCCGCCGCGCCCCAGCCGCAGCACTGGCTGTTCCGGCGCGACGACGGCGCGACGATGCTGACCGTCTCAACCGAGGACAAGTTCGACTCGATCCGCTTCGTCGTCCGGCCCGGCGACGTCTACGGCGACTCGAGGCCCTACGTGCTCCTCGACGACATCCAGGTCTACGAAAAAGAGTAGCCGCGCTCAGCGCTTCAGGACCACCTTCAGCAGCACGACCGCCGCCCCCACGATCACGGCGACGCCGATGCACACCAGGTTGAAATGGCGCTCGATGAAGTTCCGCGCCTTCGGTCCGTAGACGAAGCAGAGCACGCCGAGTCCGAAGAAGCGAAGCGAGCGTCCGAGCGTCGAAGCGACGAGCAGCGTCGCGAGGCTCAGATGCATGAATCCCGAGCCGAGCGTGATGAGCTTGAAGGGAAGCGGGACGAAGGAATAGAGGAAGGTCCAGAAGAATGCGTTGTCGTGGAGCATGGTGCGGACCTCCGGGGAGACTTCACCGATGATGCGGACGCCGACGGAGTCCCAGAGCGCGTGTCCGATCCAGTACCCCATGATCGCGCCGGCGACGGAGGCCGAGGTGTCGACGAAGGCGTACCAGAACGAGCGCTTCGGCCGCTCGAGGGAGAGCGCGACCTGCAGGAAGAGCGGCGGGATGGGGAAGACGAAGGAATCCAGGAACGCGAAAACGGCGAGCGCCGCGCTGCCCCAGGGGTGATTCGCCCAGGAGAGGATCCAGTGGTAGAGGCGTCGCAGCGGATTCTTCGAAGGCGGGGGGGACGCGGGCGGCGCGGAGTCCGGGCCGCTATCGGCCATACTTGAGGCGTTCGGCGAGGATCTCCGGGAGCCCGGAGTTCACGATCTTGCGCGCGGCCTTCTCGACGTCATAGCGGACGCGCGTGACCCGGATGAGCTGCTCGTCCGAATCGTAGACCACGCAGACGGCGTCCGGATTCTCGTCGCGCGGCTGGCCGATCGAGCCCACGTTCACCATGATCTTCGTGTTCTCGTCGAGCTTGACCTCGGTGTCCATGTTGAAGGAGACGTTCTTCCGCTTGAAGAAGTTCACGGGCACGTGCGAGTGGCCCATGAACGAGAGCGGCGTGGTCTGCTGCTCGAAGGACAGGTGCGCGTCGTAGCTCGTCTGGATGTACTCGAAGAGCTCGGGCGAGTAGAGCGTCGAGTGGACCACGGTGAAGTTGTCGCAGTACTCGACGAGCTTGAGCGAGCGGATGTAGGCCTTGTGCTCGTCGGGAAGCGTGCGCCGGGTCCAGAGCGCGCTCTCGCGGGCGTAGGCGTTGAAGAAGTCGATGTTCAGCTTGTCGACGGCGGCGAAGTCGTGGTTGCCGGCGGTGACGGTGGCCTTGAGCTGGTTGCGCACGACGTCGATGCACTCGACGGGGTTGGCGCCGTAGCCGACCAGGTCGCCCACGGAGACGTGCTTCTCCACGCCCTGCTTGCCCATCTCCTCGAGGACCGCTTCAAGGGCCTCGAGATTGGCGTGGATGTCCCCGAGAATTCCGTATTTCATGGGTCAGCGAACTTCCCGCTTCTGGAAGAGCGAACAGGAGATCAGGAACACGGCGATCACGTACAGGGTCGTGTAGGCGAACGACAGGCCCAGATATCTGAACGAGATAATCTTACCCTCGCTGAAATACATCTGCAAGTTAAAGTACCCGAGGTTCGGAATCAAATAAGAACCCGCCCGCCCCGCGGAGCTGAGCGGACCCACCTTGAGGTTTTCGACACTCGCGAGCATGTAGCTTGACACATTCCCGAGGATGAACACGAGCGTGGTGGCGGCGACGGAGACGACGTTGGGGAAGAACGCGGCGAAGCTGACGGCCGCGGCCGCGAGAATCGTCGTCTGGAAGAACGACAGGATGGCGCCTTCGATGACGACGCCGCTCTGCCGCATCACGAAGTAGTCCCAGGTCACGCGCAGCGACGTCATGAAGGCCGAGGAGCCTTCCGTGTAGGCCTTCACGAGATCGCGGTCGTGCAGCGGAAGCTTCGGCGCGGCCATCATCCAGAGCGTGAGGAAGAGGACGCCCGAGAGCACGATCGTGCCGGGGACGAGGGAGAGCACGAGTCCGGTGAATTTCCCCAGGAGGAAATCCGTGCGCTGGATGGGCTTCGAGAGCAGCGTGACGGCGGTGCGGTCCTCGAGCTCCTGGGTGACGACGAGTCCGGAGGTGACGACGATGATGATGAAGCCCCAGAAGGTGATCGTCGCCATGCCCATCTCGCGCACCATGTTGATTTCCTGGTAGAACGAGAAGAGCGTGAGGAACTTGGAGCCGAAGATCGCGAACGCGAAGGTGAAGAGGAGGATGTAGTAGAGGGGGCGGCGGGTGATGTCTCCGTAGGTGGCGGCCGCCAGGGTGCGGATGTTACGCATAATGGTACATAATTAATGGGTTGCTCATCTTCTCCCGACGCCCGCAGGGAATATTATAGCCGCAAACCCGGAGCCCCGGTGATATAATGCCTGCACGGAGCTTCAACGGCTCCGCGGGGTTCCGGAGAGAGATTAGAGGGGGAAATCATGTCTCAAATCAAACGTCTGGGTATGGGTCTGGGCGCGCTCATCGGCGGCGAGCCCGAACCTGCCGTCGCCGTCAGAACCGCCGCCGAAGCGCCCAGCACGATGGAGATCAACACCATACGGCCGAACCCATATCAGCCCCGCAGCGACTTCGACGCGAAGGACATCGAGTCTCTGGCGGAGTCGCTCAAGAAGGACGGCCTCCTTCAGCCGGTCGTCGTCCGCCCCGCCGGCGCGGGCTTCTTCCAGCTCGTCGCCGGCGAGCGCCGCTGGCGCGCCGCGAAGCTCGCGGGCCTCGCCCGCGTTCCCGTCGTCATCCGCGAAGTCGAAGACAAGAAGATGCTGGAACTCGCCCTGGTCGAGAACCTCCAGCGCCGCGACCTGAACCCGATGGAAAAGGCCCGCGCCTTCCGCCAGCTCATGACGCTCCACAGCTGGACCCAGGAGCAGCTCGCCGACGCCCTCGGCATGGGCCGGCCGACCGTCGCCAACTTCGTCCGCCTGCTCGACCTCCCGGTCGAGGTCCAGGAAGCCGTCTCCCGCGGCACGATCACGATGGGCCACGCGCGGGCGCTGCTCGCGGTCACGCAGCGGGGCACGATGATGCAGCTGCTCAAGAAGGTCGTGGAGGAGGACCTCTCCGTCCGCGCGCTGGAGCAGATGGTCACGGCCAAGCCGGCCGCCGCTTCCTCCAAGTCCTCCAAGAAGGTCGAGCCCTGGATCGAGCAGTTCGAGCAGAAGCTGATGGACAAGCTCGGCGTCCGGGTCCACCTGAATCCGGATTCGATCGTGATCCCCTACGCGTCGAAGGAACAGCTCACCCAGATCCTTCGCCGCCTCGACGTCATCTAGGCCGTCCTCGCGGCTTCAACAACCGTCCGGCGGGCCCGCCCCGCCGGACGGTTTTTTTGTCGGCCCAGCGCCTCCGCAAGGCGGGTCTCGACCCCTTCCAGCGTCGATCGAAAAGCCGCCCTCGTGCGATCGCCCCAAGGTCCAATCGCGACGCCTGCTTCCCCGCGGAAGCACAGTGTCGCCGGCGCCGCAGGCGACCAGGTCCGCGGCGGGCCCACGGAGGAGGTGCGGCCCGCCGGCCTGTTCCACGTGAAACAGGAAGGCCGGGATTTGATCACGCCGCTGGAGGTTGTTCCACGTGGAACAGGCGGGGGAGCGCCGATCCTTGGTGCCTGATGCTCGATGCGTGATGCTTGAAAATGGATGCTTCTTCGGGCTACTTCTTCTTCGCCGCCGAGGGCATCCCTTTGATCCGGACCGCCGTGTCCCGGAAGATCTTGGGATGGGAGGAGGCCTTGTCGGGCTCGGGCTGCTTCCCGCCCTTCCAGGGGTTGGACAGGAAATAGTCGAAGGGGAAGATCTCGTGGCTGTACTTTCCGAGCGCCCGCATGAAGCCGTTGGCGTGGATGTTCAGCCAGCCGAAGTTGGTCTTGATGTAGATGTCCACGTCGTCGCCGCCCTGCGGGAAGGACTTCACCACCAGGCCCAGGTGCTCCGATCCGTCCGCGATCCGCACCACCGCCGAGATGAGTCCCATGTCCTCGCCCGTGAAGCCGATCGTCTCCTTCAGCGTCGGGTTGGTCTCGCCGTCCTGCCCCGGGACGAGGATCCAGAGCTTGCCCGCCAGGACGTCTTCACCCGTGATCTCGCTCAGCTTCATAGGCCTTCTTCCTCGCCGCGCAGATCTTACGGCCGTGCCAGATCATGCGATGCGAGAAGTTGATCCACTCCTCCGTCGGCAGGAGGCTGATCAGGTCCTGCTCGATTTTCTTCGGATCGTCCTCGCGCGTCAACTGAAGTCTGCGCGCAATCCGGTGGACGTGCGTGTCGACGACCACGCCCGAGGCCTTCCTGAACCAGGTCCCCAGGACGACGTTCGCGGTCTTGCGCGCCACGCCGGGCAGCTCGAGGAGCTCCTCCATGGTGGACGGAACTTCCCCGCCGAACTTCTGCACGAGAATCCGCGCGGCGCCCCGGATGCTCTTCGCCTTGTTCCGGAAGAATCCCGTCGACCGCACCGCGGCCTCCAGCTCCCCGAGGTCCGCCTCCGCAAAATCCTTCGCGCTCTTATAGCGCTTGAAGAGCTCCTTCGTGACGAGGTTCACGCGGACGTCCGTGCATTGCGCCGAGAGGATCGTCGCGACCAGGAGCTGCAGCGCGTTCGAATGAACGAGCGCGCACTCCGCGTCGCCGTAGGATCGGGCGAGCAGCTTCAAGATCTTCCGGACGCGGCTAGCCGTTGAGGATGCGGAGGACTTCATCGAGGTCCCGGGTGTTGAGGACGTGCTTGTCTTCGAGCCAGGCGCGCCGCGCCGTGGCCAAGCCGTACTCGATGTTCTCCAGGTCGGAGGTGGAGTGGGCGTCCGGATTGATCGAGAGCATCACGCCCATGTCCCTGGCCCGCCGGCAGTGGATCCAGTCGAGGTCCAGGCGGTTGGGATACGCGTTCAGCTCCACGATCTTCTTGTGCTTCTTCGCCGCCTCGAGGACGCGGTCGAGGTTGAGCTTGTACCCTTCCCGGCTCAGGAGCAGCCGGCCCGTCGCGTGCCCGAGGATGTCAAAGTGCTCGTTGGCGATCGCCTTGCAGACCCGCTCCGTCATCTCCTCCTCCGACATGTCGAAGCGGGAGTGGACGGAGCCGATCACGAACTCCAGCTGGCCCAGGGTCTCGGGCGAGAGGTCGAGGTCGCCGTTGGGAAGGATGTCGCACTCCAGGCCCTTCAGGATCCTGAAGTCCTTCCACTTCCTGTTGAGACGGTCGATCTCCTTCATCTGCTTCGCCAGCCGCGCCTCGTCCAGGCCGTTGGCATAGGCGGCCGCCTTGCTGTGGTCGGACAGCCCCATGTAGCGCAGCCCCATCGAGCGGGCCTTTTCGGCCATCGCCTCGATCTCCGCCGTGCCGTCGCTCCATGTGGAATGAGTGTGGAAGACCCCCTTAAGAGACTTGGGACCAATGAGTTGAGGAGTAGCGTTGTAGTCAAGTTCGCCGGTATTCTCCCGCATCTCGGGGGGGAGGTAGTGGAGGCCCAGGGCGCGGTAGAAGCCTGCCTCGTCGGTGCATTCAATTAATTTTGAACCATCGAAGATCCCGTACTCGTTCACCTTGAGGCCCTTCTTCTGGGCCGCCTGGCGGACCGAGACGTTGTGCTCCTTGTTGCCCGTGAAGTAGGCGAGGGCGTAGGGGAACTGCTCGTCCGTGACGACGCGGAGATCCACCTGCATGCCCGAGTCGAGCCGGACGCTCGTCTTCGTCTCCCCGCGGCCGATCACCTCCGCCACCCCGGGCGCCTTGACGAAGACCTCCATCACCCGGGCGGCGTCGGAGGAGCTGGCGAGCAGGTCGACGTCCTTGACGACCTCCTTCCAGCGGCGGAGGCTGCCGGCAATGCTCACCCGGTTAACGGTCTTCGACGCCTCGAGATACGCCAGGAGCTTCCTCGCGACCGGCATCGCGTCGCTCAGGAGGTACTGGCCGGCATGCTGCGCGTGGAATTCGATCCCCTGGAGGATCTTCTTCTGGGTCTTCTCGCCGAATCCCTTGAGGGAGGAGAGCTTGTCCTCGAGGCAGGCCTTCCGGAGCCCGTCGATCGTGGTGATCCCGAGCTCCTTCCATACGACGCGCGCTTTCTTCGGTCCGAAGGACGGGATCGCGAGCATCGCGAGCACTCCTTCGGGGACCTCCTTGCGGAGCTCCTCGAAGTAGTCCATCCTGCCCGTCGTCACGAGCTGGCTGATCTTCTCCTCGAGCGCCTTGCCGATTCCGGGAACCTCGCCGAGCTTCTTCTCCTCGACGAGCTTCCGCAGGTCGGACGTGAGCCCTTCGAGGGCGCGGGCGCCGTTGCGGTAGGCGCGGACCTTGAAGGGGTTCTCGTCCTGGATCTCGAGGATGCTCGCGATCTTCTCGAGCATCGCGGCGACTTGCCCGTTGTCCATCGCGGCTCAGTCGCGCAGGGTCTCGTGGCAGACGTCGCACTTGGCCTGCAGGCGCTCGTGGAGGAAGAGGCGGTTCTCCTTGTTGCCCCACTCGACGTCCTGGAAATCCTGCTTGAGCTTGAAGAGGAAGATCTCGAAGTGGCCTTCGAGCTTCTCGGCCTCCTCCTCGTCCTTGCGGTACTTGAGCTCGCGCGCCTTCGTGGCCTTGTCGCGGATCTTCTCGAGGTGCTTCTTGAGGTCCGCCTCGGGCTTGTCCTTCTCGATGTCCTCCCCGAGGGCCTTCATCTCCTTGGCATTGTCCTTCATGAAGGCGGTGTATTTCTTCGTCAGTTCGGGAGTCTTGCCGCGGTCCTTTTTGTCCTGCGGCGCGGCCCCGGCCAGCACCGCGAACAGCGCGATCCCGCTCATCAGGTTCTTCATGGGCGGATCGTAACAAAGGCGCGGGGAGGAGTAAAGGACACCGGGCGCGGGGCGCGCTCAGATCTGGTACATGTCCTTGAAGTGGGGCAGGTCGAAGGTGATCGACCGCTGCGTGCCGCACTGCTTGCACTGCAGGTCGAGCCGGTCGTAGGGCTCGCCCGCGGAGCTCTGGCAGAGCGCCTGCAGCTTCACGTCGAATTTCTCGAAGCCGCAGGCGCACTTGAGGCGCATCACCACGCTGTATTCGCGCGCGACGTCGCTGAAGTGGCGCGTCACGGGCTTCTCGCGCGTCGTCACGTACTTCTCGAGGATCGAGAGCAGGTGGTGGACCATCGCGATCTCGAGCGCGGGCGTCTCAAAGCCGTGGCCCTGCTCGGCGAGCGGCTCGAAGGCCTGGATCGCGGAGAAGAGCATGAAGTGGACCATGTAGCCGACGGGGTACTGCGGCATCTCCTTCGCGCCCGGCGTGAGCTTTTCCGAGAGGAGGTCGAGGGCCTTGGGTTCCGGCTTCTTCCGCGCCCGCTCCGCATAGGCCCCGAGCAGCGACCGCAGCGCGCGCAGGAGCCGTTCGTCGAGCGCGTCGACGATCTGGATGCCCTCGTACTCCTGAACGCTGAAGTGCTCGCCGGTCCCGCCGACGTAGCGCGCCCGCAGGTTCAGGATCGAGCAGGCCGCCGCGAGGACGGTGGCGGCCGACGTGAGCTTCTTGGAGGTCTCGTCGGCCTGGGTCTCGATCGCGCGCGCGTGCTGCTCGATCAATTTCTTCGCCTGGGGCGGGAGCTCCATCTTGTTCGGGGCACGGCTCATTTGGGCGCCTTCTCGTCGATCAGGGTCCGGACGGAGGGCTTGAGGAAGTGGAAGGGCCTGACGGAGAGGTCGGGCTTGTCGAAGGAACCGGAGAGCACCACTGGCGTCAGGGCTCCTTTGAAGATGCCGGCCAGGAGGTCGAGGGGCGCGCCGATGATGGGTAGTATACTGTTCCAGTCGCTTTTGCCAAGTCTCGGCACGAACACCACCTCCATCCAGTCGCCCGTCAGGCTGATCGCGCCGTCGCCGAACAGGCTCACCGGGTAGCCCAGGAAGTGCATCTTGTCGACGCGGATCTCGTTGTCGTTGTCCACGGTGAAGTCGACGATCGCCGTGTCGATGCGCTTGTCGGAGACCGCGGTCAGCGTGAGGATGTGGATGATGCTGGAGAAGGCGGGGACCTCCCAGAGGTCGCCGTTGGTGATCTCGCAGTGGCCGGACATGATGGGGCGGTCCTGCTTCGTCCGCTCGGAATCGCGGGTGAGGGCGAGCACGCCGTTGAAGCGGCCCTTCATCGGGTGCGTGATGAACGTCGCCCCCTCGGCGATCTTCGCGACGTCGGCGTCGCGCACGTCGACCGTAAGCTCGCGCACGGTGAAGGGATGGGTCTTGGGGATCTCGGCGTCCGCGGTCATGCGGCCGCCGTAGAAGTCGCCCGTGAAGGGGCGCATCAGCAGGCGGCCGTCCGCGCGGGAGATCTTCGTGTGCACGTGCGTGATGTTCCAAGTGACCTCCTTGCCCGTGCGTCCCACGAAGGTGACGTGGATCGTGCCGTCGTGGACGTGGACGCCGTTGCGCGGGAAGGTCTGGTCGGGCTGGAGGTAGTCCTTCCAGGGGTCGTCCTTCGGATCGGGCGGCGGCGCATCCGCGGGGCAGGCTGGGGCGGGGAGGAAGGACCATTCGACGTTCCACTCGCCGCCGTTCTCCCGGCGGATGTAGATCTCGGGGCGGTAGAGGTCCACGCGCATCACGCGCAGGTTGTCGTCGCGCAGCGGCATGCCGTCGAGCGAGAGGACGAGCCGGTCGGTGCGGAAGAAGAGGCGCCGCGTCCCCTCGCGATGGGTGTAGGCCTCCGCCGCGTGGAGCGTGACGTCGCCCTGACCGTCCACCGTGACGGAGCCGATCTGTTCGACCGCGGCGCTGCCGAGCCGGTTGTACATGTCCTGCGCGTAGTGGAACACGAGCCGGTGGTAGAGGATGTCGCGGGCGATCCAGTAGGAGATCGCGAGGAAGAGCAGGACGAAGAGGAAGACGAACCAGCGGGCCCGGTAGTCCGCCTTCCTCGCCTCGGTGAATTCCGCCTTCTCGAACCCTGCGGCCTTCGCCATGGCCTTATTATAGTCGACGGCCGCGTGCCGCTCGCAGGGGAGTTTCGGCCGCCACGAAGCGCGCCGGCGCGGCTATAATGGGGCGAAAATGGGCGCAATCCCGAAGGCCGTGGGGAAGTACCAGGTCCTCGGCAGCATCGGCCGGGGAGGCATGGGCGAGGTGTTCAAGGCCTACCAGCCCGACCTCCACCGCCACGTCGCGATCAAGACGCTGCTGTCGGGCGAGCAGGCCTCCGAGGAGTTCCTCCAGCGCTTCCAGCGCGAGGCCCGCATGGCGGCGAAGCTCTCCCATCCCAACATCGTCCCCATCTACGACATCGGCGCCGAGGGCAAGCTTCACTACATCGTGATGGAGTACGTCGAGGGCCGCTCGCTCAAGCAGCTCCTCGAGGAGAAGAAGCTCGATCCCGAGAAGAGCCTGAGGATCGCCCTCACCATCGCTCGCGCCCTCCAGTTCGCCCACGAGCACAAGATCGTGCACCGCGACGTGAAGCCCGCCAACCTGCTGATCGACAAGCAGGGGCGCGTCCGCATCCTGGACTTCGGCCTGGCGCGCTCGATGGACGGGAAGGGGCTCACCGCGTCGGGCCTCATGGTCGGGACCCCCTACTACATGTCCCCCGAGCAGGCCTTCGGCGCGCCCGAAGAGCTCGATCACCGCACGGATCTCTATTCGCTGGGCGCGGTGCTTTACGAGATGCTGACGGGCCGCCCGCCCTTCGAGGGCGGCACGGTGCTCGCGATCCTCCGGAAGATCGAGGACGAGGATCCCGCGCCGCCGGGGATCTCGAGCCGCGTCGACGCGGTCGTGATGAAGGCGCTCGCCAAGGACCGCGAGCGGCGCTACCAGACCGCGGCCGACCTGGCCGAGGCGATCCGCGCCTGCCTCGAGTCGCCGGCGCCCGACACGGCCCGCCGCCTCTCTTCGGCCGCCGTCTTCCAGATTCCGCGCCGCGTCGTCTGGGCCGGGGCGGGAGCCCTCGCCGCGGTCCTCCTGACCTGGATGCTGTGGCCGTCCCCTTCGCCCCCGCCGCCGGCCCCCGCGCCCGCCCGTCCTGCCGCCGCGATCCCGGCCGACCTGGGCGCCGAGCTCCGCGCGCTGCTCGCGCGGAAGAACGACGTGACGAGCCCCGAGCTCGCGAAGTTTCGCGAGGATCCGCAGCTCCGGCGCGTGATCGCCGACCATTTCCTCAAGCGCGGGCAGTACACGCGGGCGCTCGAGGACCTGAAGGGCTACGAGAAGGCCATCATGGAGCTCGCCTCCGCGCGGGCGCTCCAGCGCTTCGTCTCCCCGGGGCTCTTCCGGGTCTCGATCCCCCAGCCCGCCGACCTGAAGGGCCCGGAGGCCTTTCTCATGTCGGCGCTCGCGCGGCACCTGGAAGGGAAGCAGGACGCCGCGCGGCAGAAGCTCAAGGCGGCGATGAACAACGACGCGCTCCCGTCGCACGTCCTCCTCGTTCGCGCCCACATCGAGCTCATCGACATCCTCCAGAATCCCGGCGACGAGGCGCTCAAGCCGCTGCTCGCAAGCCTCCGGCGCGACCTCGACAAGTCCGACGAGCTCTTCATCCTCCCGCTCCGCGCCATCGCGGCGCAGCTGGCCGAGGACGGCGGCGCCGCGCGCAACTGTGCAAATGCACTCCTCGCGTCGGCGCCCAGCTCGGCGGAGACCTTCCTCCTGAGCGCGATCCTCTTCCTGCGGGCGGGACGCATCGACCTCGCCGCCGACGAGGTGTACGACGCGGTCCGCATGGACCCCAAGATGTGGGACTCCTCGATTCTCCGCGTCTACCTGCGCTGGCTCGAGGTGCTGAACGATCCCGTGCACGAGAAGCTCGAGAGCTCCCTCGAGGGCAAGCTGGACCTTCCCGAGATGCGGGAGGCGCTCGACGAGCGCCTGCGCCACGACCACTATCCCGCGGCGCTCCTCCTGCGGGCGGTGCAGGAGTCGCTCGACCTGAAGTGGGACGCGGCGGAGGAGGACCTGGGCCGCCTGGAGCGGCGGCTCGACGGCCGGCTCGATCTCATCAGCGTGGACCACGCGCGGCTGGGGGCCTTCGTCGGCGCGATCGGCTCCCGGAGCCGTCTGCTCGACGCCACGGCCGACCTGCAGGCCCACCTGGGCCGCAAATCCGCGGCGATGGCGACGTCGGAGCAGATCAACGGCGAGGAGCTGCCCGAGGAAGACCGCAAGGAGCTTCTGAAGAACAACCATCTCCGGCTCGCGCACCTCCATCGATCGCGCCAGGACAAGGCGCTCTGGCACATCGACCAGGCGCTCAAGATGGGCGCGCAGCCCCAGGCGCTGCGCGAGGACAATGAGCTGGGCGAGCTCCGGAGCCGCCCCTCCTTCTCGGACCTGCTGAAGAAATACGAATGAAGACCGGCGAGTTCGAAGCGCTCGTCGCGCCGCACCGCGAGGCGCTGTCGCGGTTCGTCTCGATGATGGTCGGCCGCGAGGCCGAGGACATCGTCCAGGAGGCGGTGGCCACCTCGTTCCGCGACGTGGCGAAATTCGAGAAGCGCTCCAAGTTCTCGACCTGGCTCTACGGGATCGCGCTCAATCTCTGCCGGAAGCACCTGCGCGACAAGAGCCGCCACGCGTCGCCGGCCGGGCCCGGGGTGCTCGAAGCTCAGGCCGCGCGGAGCCGCGGGGTGCTCTCCAGCGTGATCCGCCACGAAATGGCCGAGCGACTGGAGATCTCGGTGGGCCGTCTCCCGACGTCGATGCGCGAGGCCTTCCTGCTCCGCTACGTGGACGGGATGGACTACCCGGAGATCTCGTCGATCACGGGCGTCTCGGAGGGGACGGCGCGGGTGCGGGCCTTCCGCGCTCGAGCGCTGCTCCGCGAGGAGCTGGGCGCGGTCGTCGACTCCGTCTGGCTGGAGAAGGACAAGGAGTAGGGTCGGGGATCAGCGCTTCTTCGGCGTTTCCGGGACATAGACGCAGGCGCGGTCGCCGCTGGCGAGGTGCTCGGTGCGGCTCAGCGGCGTGCCCAGGACGGCCTCGAAGAGCTTCTTCTCGAAGCGGCAGACCTGGGGGAACTCCTTCGCGATGGCGGCGATGGGGCAGTGGTGCTCGGTAAGGCCCTTGCCCTCGACGCAGGCCATGTAGCCCTCCTCGGCGCGGATGCGGGCCAGCTCCTGCCATTTGTCGCCGAGCGACTTTCCCGCGAGGCGCTTCCGGTAGGCCGCGATCAGCGACCGGGTGCGCCGGTCGAAGAGCTGGTCGATCTTCCGGTCGCCGTCCACGTCGCGCAGCTGGCGGAGGAGGGTGAGGGCGAGGGGGCCGTAGGCCTGGGGGAAGAGGGCGTCGGCCTTGTCGGTAAGGGCGAAGAGCTGGGTGGGGCGGCCGACGCGGCGCTTTTCGACGCGGACCTCGACGAGGCCCTCGCGCTGGAGCATGGCGAGCTGCTGCCGGACGGCATTCAGGTTGACGCCGCGCAGCTTCGCCAGGCGCGGGACGTTGGTCGGTCCGTGGATCTTGAGCAGGTCCAGGATCGCCGGCCGGTCCGCTTCCGTGAACTCCCGCATCCGCTTCATGCTAGCTCCCGCAAGATTCGCCGCCACTGAATTCGGAGAGTATGTAATATAAATACAGTATATACTGTATATATAGTATATACAAGTGGAGGTGAGTATGGACGGCATCCGGCTCGATCATCTGAACCTGTCGGCGCGGGATCTCGACGAAAGCGTCGCCTGGTACGGGCGCGTCTTCGGGTTTGCGGTGGCCGAGGAGGGCGTGTGGGATGGCGTGCGCTGGGCCATCCTGCGGTCGGGGGACGCCCTGCTCTGCGCCTACCACCATCCGGAGTTCCGCTTCGTGGACAATGACGGGTTGCGGAGCCGTTATCTCCACGGGATCCGGCATCCGGGCTTTCGCATCGCGAACGAGGCGCGCTGGCTCGAGACGGTCCGGCGGGAAGCCCTCGAGGTCGAGGAGATCGTCTATCCCCATTCCCGCTCCTGGTATGTGAACGATCCCACCGGATACGAGATCGAAGTCGTGCACTGGAATGACGACCGGGTGGTCTTCGAGCGCGCGACCAAGGAGGGAATCCGATGATCAGGCTGCCCGCACTGCCTTATGCGCTGGATGCGCTCCAGCCCCATCTTTCGAAGGAGACCTTGGAACACCACTACGGGAAGCATCACCAGGCCTACGTGGACAAACTCAACGACGCGATCCCCTGGACCAAGTTCGAGGGCATGTCGCTCGAGGAGATCATCCTTTCGTCGTCCGGGGAGTATGCGAAGGTCTTCAACAACGCGGCCCAGATCTGGAACCACACGTTCTACTGGAACGGGCTCTCTCCCCACGGCGGGGGGGAGCCCCGGGGCGCGATGGCGGAGGCGCTCCGGAAGTCCTTCGGCGGCTGCGCGGAGTTCGTGGAGAAGTTCAACGACGCAGCGGTCGGCCATTTCGGCTCGGGGTGGGCCTGGCTCGTGAAGAAGGCCGACGGCTCTCTCGACGTCGTCACCACGCACGACGCGGCCACGCCGATGACGGACCGGGTGAGGCCCCTGCTGACTTGCGACGTCTGGGAGCACGCGTACTACATCGACTACCGCAACGCGCGCGCGAAGTACCTCGACTCGTTCTGGAAGCTGGCCCACTGGGACTTCGTCGAGAAGAATCTGCGGGGTTAGGTCACTTCGCCAGGCGCGCCGCGACGTGGACGGCGGGCGCGACGGGTCCCGCTCCCGGCCCCGCCGCGGACGGCGAGGCCTGCGCAAAAGGCAGGGACGCCGCCGTGGTCGCCAGGTGGACGATCGCGAAGGCGATCCCCGGAACCAGGAGGTACATCGTGGCGATGACGAGAAACGGCGTCCCGTTCACTCGCTCCGGCGACTCGAAGGCTTCCAGGATGCCGCGGCGCTGGTTGAAGGAGGACAGAAGGGACCATCCGACGGGCCAGAATTTGAGGCTCAAGAAGAACCTCGAGTAGTTGAGAAACACCTTCCACTGGCCCGGACAGAGGGCGAAGAGCCCCGCGATCGGAAACAGGCCGAGAAGGATCATCACGAGGATGCCGTAGATGTGAGGCCCATAGGCCGCAATGACGTAATACCGCTGCTTCGCCGTCCAGCGATCGACGTAATCCTGATGAAGCTCGGCGAGCCCCGTCAGGGCGACGTTGGCCATCTCATCGCCGAAGAAGTAGCCGGCGACTCCCAACGTCGCCTTGGCCCAGGAGGGGATCGCTCCCGTGGATTGCGTCGGATCCATGGCGGAGTATTCGCCCAGGGAAGCGCGGACCAGCGCGCTTTCGCTGACCGAGCCCCCCGGCTCGTCGATGGCCCGGAGCGCGAGCTCATCCGCATAGCGGTCCGCGAACGCCGCGCCCTGGGCCGGATCCTTCGCCCGGGCCGCCTCGATCGTGGCACGGTGCTGGGGATGCTGCTGGACGTGGGCCTGGAGCCGCTGCCAAAGGCCGCGCCGCCGGTCCTCGCAGGCCCCCTCG
>JACQFK010000339.1 GCA_016200125.1 Planctomycetota bacterium | reverse complement strand
GCGCGGCACCGGGCTGATCCCCTGGCAGCGGTCGAGGCAGATGCGGTGGCCGTTGAGGACCGCCTCGATCTCGTCGATCGTCGTGGCGCACTTGACCATGAACTTCCGGACCATGTCCTCGAAGTCCGGCGGGACGTCGCGCAGCAGGCCGCCCACCCGCGTGTAGGAGGTCGTGAGCCGCGCGCCGGTGACGTTCTCGAAGATGTCGTAGAGCTTCTCGCGCTCGATGAAGGTCCAGAGCATGACGGTGAAGGCGCCGAGGTCCATCGCCTGCAGCCCGACCGACAGGATGTGGTCGGCGATGCGCGACAGCTCGCAGAGGGCCACGCGGATCGCGGCGCAGCGCGGCGTGGCCTTGATGCCCATCATCTCCTCGACCGCGATGGCGAAGCCGACGTTGTTGCAGAGCGGCGAGAGGTAGTTCATCCGGTCCGTCACCGTGACCGTCTGGTTGTAGGTGCGGTACTCGGAGATCTTCTCGAAGCCGCTGTGCAGGTAGCCGATCTCGGGTTCGAGTTTGACGACGCGCTCTCCGTCGAGCTCGATGATGTTGCGCAGGGTCCCGTGGGTGGCCGGGTGCTGCGGCCCGAAGTTGACGATCATCCGCTTGGTGCCGAGATCGCCCTCGGTTTCTTCCTCGACCGTCATGGTCGTGCGGCGAGGTTCTGTCATGGGATATACCTTGGAAAGCTCATCCGTTCCCCACGCCCCGTGAGGGGATAGTCTTTCCGCAGCGGGTGGCCTTCGTAATTCTCGGGCAGCTGGATGCGCTTGAGGTCCGGATGGCCCTTGAACTTGATCCCCATCAGGTCCCAGACTTCGCGCTCGGCCCAGGGCGCCGCCTTCCAGAGGGGCGAGACGCTGTCGATGACGGGGTCGGCTTCGGGCACCCAGGCTTTCACGCGGGTCCGCGCGTTGTCCTTCACCGAGTAGAGGTTGTAGACGACGGCGAAGCGCTCGAACAGGCCCTGGTTGAGGTAGTCGACGGCGGTCAGATCGGTGAGCAGGTCGAAGCCGCCCTCGTCGCGGAGGGTCTTGAGGACGTCGACGATGCGGTCGCGCTTGACGTCGACCCACGCCTGGCCGGCGTGGCTGCCGACGCCCAGCACCTGATCCGCAAACTTGGCCTTGACGGTCTCGATCGGGTCCATTTTTCCCAGGAGGCGGCTACGCGCGCTGCTTCAGCGATTCCTGCGCGACCTTCTTCTGGATCTCCATGACGGCGTCGATGACGCTTTCGGGCCGGGGGGGGCATCCGGGGATGTACACGTCGACCGGGATGAATCGGTCTATCCCCTGGATCATGGCATAGTTATCGAAAATGCCTCCGCAGGACGCGCAGGCACCCATGGAGATGCACCACTTCGGCTCCGGCATTTGCTCCCAGATCTTGAGCAGCACAGGCATCATTTTCAGTGAGATCCGCCCTGAGACGATCATGAGGTCCGCCTGCCGCGGCGAAAAGCGGATGACTTCGGAGCCGAAGCGGGCGAGGTCGTAGCGGGAGGACAGGGTTCCCATCAGCTCGATGGCGCAGCAGGCCGTGCCGAAAGGCATGGGCCACAAGGAGTTCTTGCGGCCCCAGTTGACGAGCGCCTCGATCTTGCTCGTCAGCACGCCGTCGGGCAGCATGGACTCTAGTCCCATTCGAGCGCTCCCCGCTTCCAGAGGTAGGCCAGGCCATAGACGAGGACGGCGACGAAAAGTCCCACCTCGATCAGGCCGGGGACCCCCAGTTTCTTATACAGGACCGCGTAGGGCACCATGAAGACGGTTTCGATGTCGAAGAGGATGAAGAGGATGGCGACCAGGTAGAAGTGGACGCTGAAGCGCTCCCGGGTGCTGGAGAGGATCTGGACGCCGCACTCGTAGGGGTCGAGCTTGCCGGGCTTCTTTTTCCGGGGTCCGAAGAGGTGGGAGATCAGGATGATGGAGCCGCCGACGGCGACAATGGCCGCCGCGTAGATCCCCACGTTGAGCCATTGATCCATCAGATCCCTCGGCGGTTGGCTTATCTAATCAAAATCCCCCCCGGGAGTCAATTCATTGGGGTTCGCGCGAGAAAGCGTCCAGTTTGTTTTCTCGCTATTCGTCGTCGGCGTTGATGTGGCGGTCGATGAAGGCGGCCGGGTCGCCGAGGGCCTCCAGGAGGCGCTCCCGGTGCGCGGGGCTGCCGACCACCACCGCCACCCAGGCGTTGCAGGTCCGCACCGTCTCCTTGACGTCCTCCAGGAAGTAGTAGAGGGCGTCGTCGACCTCCTCGGCTTTGTAGCAGACGGCGGGGACCTGGCGCCCTTCCCCGCCCGCGACGTTGCGTCGGACCGACTCCCCTTCCAACGCCAGCTTCACCGCGAAGGACCCGGGCCCCCAGGCGGTCACGGTCGCCGCGCCCGACGCCAGGGCCCTCTGGGCGAAGCGGGCCAGGTCGCGCTCCGGGACCTTCTTCCAGTCCGCCGCGGCGGCGAACAGGTGGAAGCGCTTCAGCCCGGGCGCCAGCGGCTCCGGGATCTGGGGGAGCTGCAGCACCTGGTGGATGAGCGGCCGGTGCGTCGCCCCCAGCAGGGCGGCCGACTCCGGCTCCAGGAAGACCGAGGTCTGCGGATGCTGCTGGAGGATCGAGGCGGGCATCTTCGGCGTCACCGGGCCCTCCAGCGACGCCTTCACGGCCTTCGCCTTCCGCTTGTCCGGGACCGAGCAGATGATCGATCCGGCGGAAAGGATCTGCTGGACCGACATCGAGATCGCCTTCGCCGGGACCTGGTCCACCGTCCCGAACCAGCCCTCCTTGACCTGCTGCCGCCGGCAGGCCCGGTCGAGCTTGACGAGGAGATAGGGGCTGTCATTCCGGAAGTCGGCGGGCGGATCGTTGAAGGCCAGGTGGCCGTTCTCCCCGATGCCGACGAAGGCGACGTCGACCTGCAGCCCGCCGATCAGCTTGTTCAGCCGCTTGCATTCCGAGACGGGGTTCCCCTCGCCCACGATCGGGTGGAAGGCGTTCAGATGCACCCGGTCGAGGAAGCGCTCCTTGAGGAAGGTCCGGAAGGAGCCCGGGTGGCCCGCCTTGATCCCGACGTACTCGTCCATGTGGAAGGCGGTGACGCCGCTCCAGTCCAGCTTCTCGCGGACCAGGTAGTCGAGCATCGACGCCTGCGACATCCCGGCCGCGAGGACGACGGTCGCCCGGCCGTGGCGGTGCAGCGCCTCGCGGATCCGCTCCGCGCCGGCGACGGCGGCGTCGTAGGCCAGCTGATCCTTCGTCGAGCATCGGACCACCCGCATGCCAGACTTATACCTCCCGGAAATGCTCCGCGCCATAGCCGCGTTAAGCGGATGAGAGTACAATCCATGGCGATGCGGGAGTCCCTCCTCTACGACAAGCTGCCCGGCGGCAAGGTGAAGTGCAACGTCTGCGCGGTGCGTTGCGTCATCCCCGAAGGCGACCGCGGCTCCTGCCGCACCCGGCTCAACGAGAAGGGCACGCTCTACACCCTGCTCTACGGCCTCACGAGCTCGGTCTGCATCGATCCCATCGAGAAGAAGCCCCTCTACCACTTCCACCCGGGATCACGGATCCTTTCGATGGGCACGCGCGGCTGCAACTTCCGCTGCCCGGGCTGCCAGAACTGGGAGATCTCCCACGACTCGCCCGACCGCTTCGGGGAGAACCTGGAGCGCCTCGGGCCCGCCGAGAGCGCGCGGCTTGCGCTGAGCCGGGACTGCCAGGGCATCGGCTGGACCTACAACGACCCGACCATCTGGATCGAGCACACGCTCGAGGCGATGATCGAGGCGAAGAGACTCGGGCTCTACAGCGCGTTCATGACGAACGGCTACGCGACCGAGGAGCAGATGGAGCTGATCGGCCCCCACCTCACGGCCTGGCGGGTCGACCTCAAGGGCTTCTCGCGCGAGTCCTACAAGAAGGTCACGGGGCTCGCCCGCTGGGACGCGGTCCTCGAGATGACCAAACTCGCGCAGCACGAGTACAAGATGCACGTGGAGTGCGTCACGAACGTCACGCCGACGATCAACGACGGCGAGGAGACCGCGCACGGCATCGCCGCCTGGATCCGCGAGAACCTCGGCCCGTTCACGCCCTGGCACGTGACCCGCTTCGTGCCCTACCTCGAGCTCTCGCACCTGCCCGCCACGCCGCTCGGCCGCCTCGAGCGCTTCTGCGAGATCGGCCGCGAGGAGGGCCTGAAGTACGTCTACATCGGCAACGTGCCCGGCCATCCCTGGGAGGACACCTACTGCCACCATTGCGGCGAGTGCGTGATCCGCCGCCGCGGCTTCGCGGTGGCTCGCGCGACGCTCCGCGACGGGAAATGCCCGAAGTGCTCGATCGCGATTCCCGGCCGCTTCCCGGCGAGCATCGGGGCGACCAGCGGCGAGCGCCTCCCCATCCGCTTCACCTAATCGTCCAGGACGGCGTATAATCAGTCAGCATGTCCTCCATCGTGTGCAGCTGCGGCAAACAGGTCGCCACCCAGCCGGAGTGGGCGGGCCAGTGGATCTCCTGCCCGGGCTGCAATGGATCCCTCTACGCGCCCTTCCCGGGAAACAAGCCGTCGGTCGCGGCCGAGGGGCCGACCCGGCTCTGCCCCTTCTGCGCCGAGACCATCGGCGCCGCCGACGCGACCTGCCGCTATTGCGGGAGCAATCCGGCCTCGCCCCTCCCGCCCCGCGTCAGGGTCCGGACGACGCCGGTCTCGCGAACGGACCACGGCGGCGTGCCGGTGCTCGTCGTGGGCCTCGCCGGCCTGATGTTCTGCCAGCTGATCAGCCCCGTGGCCTGGGCGATGGGAGCGAGCTACGAAGCCGACTGCCGCCGCAGGGCGGTCGAGCCTTCCGGCGCGGGCCACGCGGGCAAGATCATCGGCATCGTGGGAACCGTCTTCCTGGGCCTCGGAGTGGGATGGGCCCTGCTCTCCCTGGTGGCGCAATGTCGATAAAGTTCTACTGTCCCTGCGGACAGAAGCTGTCGGTCGGCGAGGACCTGGTCGGCAAGCACGTCCGTTGCCCCCGCTGCCAGCGGGTCCTCAACCCGCCCCAGCCGCTGCTCAACCACACCGAGATCAACGAGCCGCCCGAGGACAACACCGAGACCAAGAAGGTCCCGCCGAGCCTCTAGGGTTTGCGCGGAGGCTTCCGCCAGGACCCGATCACCTTGTCATGGTCCCGCAGAAAGCCGAGCCCGAGCAACAGCAGGGGCCCGCAGATCCAGAAGATCGTCTGCCACACCTCGCTTCTGACGTAGTCGTTGACCTTGACGTCGAGAATGGCGCTGAGCCTCCAGAAAAAGCAG
>JACQFK010000338.1 GCA_016200125.1 Planctomycetota bacterium | reverse complement strand
CTTTCAGGTAGACGCCCCAGCCCGGGGTGTCGTGGAAATGGCAGTTGATGATGCGGACGTCGTCCTGGCCCACGCAGTCCACCCCTTCGAAGGCCTTGTTGGCGCCGATCTCGCAGTTGATGATCGTCGCCCCGTGGTTGTACTTCTTCGCCTGCCATTTGCCCGGCGAGAGCTTGATCACGTCGCCGCCGCTTCCCAGGACCTTGCAGCCGTCGAGGGTGCAGTTCGACGCGTCGATGTCGACGGCGAAGTTCTGGGCGTTGAGGATGTCGAGATCCTTGAGGGTGAAAGCGTCGGCCGTGAGGTAGAAGCCGCCGCGGGCGCCGAAGTCGAGCTGGGCCCGCTGGCCGGGCTTCGAGCGGATCGTGACGCCGACCGCCGACGAGCCGCTGCCGATCTGGCCCGGGGCGTAGGCGCCGCCGGCGAGGGTGATGATTGATCCGGGAGCGGCCTGGGCCACGGCGCCGGCGATGTCGCCCCCGGGGGCGAGGAGGATCTCCTTCTTGTCCTGGGTTCCGAAGAGGGACAGGATCGCGATCGCGGCGGCAGTTCTCATGCTGGCCTCCCTTGGATCCCGCTTCAAGTATAGGGGAGCGAGGGGCCCCCGATGTAACCGTCTATTTTCCGAAATCCGCCATTTTCCCTGTCGAGTTTTCTGCCCCTTCCCGCACTCCTCGGGTGGAGAGACCTGGACGGCCCGGACGTAACGTCAGGTTACGAAACGTAACGTGAGCTGATGGGCCATAATAGGTCTCATTATAGAACTCGCTGGGCGGGAGCAGGTTGCATTTTCGCGCCCTGTGGCACGGAGCTTGCTCCTCCCCGGGGGTGCGGCGTTCGACGCGATGGAGGCGGCCCATGGTGAGCGCGTTCCTGTTCCTGCTTCCGATGGTTCCGCTGGCGGCTTTCCGGGCGGCCGAATCGAGGCCGGGGCCTCTGTTCCCCACCCTCGATCCCGAAGCCCCGATTCCTCCCTTCGGATGCCGGACGGAGACCGTCCGGCGCGACGGCGAAGGGCATCCTTCGCCTTTCTCTCCGCGGGCGGTCCGCGAGGCGTCGCGGGGATGGGAGTGGAAGAACCTGGAGACGTCGGGCTGGAAGCTCCTCATGACCCCCTCCTTCGTAGTCCGGGGCGACGTCCCCATCGACGATCTCCGCAGCGTCGGCGCCCACCTGGAGGAGTTCCTCCGGATGGCGAAGTCCGCCCTCGGCGGGGACGATTCGGGCCTCATGTTCTCCGCCCGC
The DNA here is from genome assembly GCA_016200125.1 of Planctomycetota bacterium. Next base: position 3,779 of record JACQFK010000338.1, on the reverse strand, counting down.
GTCTTCTCTTCCGCGCGCGACTTCCGCCGCTACGCCGTGCGGTCGGGCGCGTCGAACGCGGAGTCCTTCTACGATCCCCGGAGCGCCGAGCTCGTCGTCTGCCTCGACGGGGGGCCCTCCCCCGCCTGGCTCCAGAAGACGCTGGCCCACGAGTTCGCCCACGAGTACATGGACCGGGTCTGGAAGCGCACGGAGCCCCTCTGGTTCGCCGAGGGCGTGGCGGAGTACTTCGCCAATTTCGCGGTGCGGGACGGCCGGGCGCGGCCGGGGGCCGTCGACCGCCGCGCGGTCCTGCTCCTCCAATTCGAGGAGCCCATGCCCCTGCAGAAGTTCCTGAAGCTCGGCCGCGACGAGATGTACGGCGTCCTCTTCGCGCGCCACTACGCCCAGGCCTGGTCCTTCGTCCACTACCTCTTCTCGAGGGACGACGGGGTGATCGATCTCCTGCTGCGCGGCGCGCAGCCGCCGAACCTGGAGGAACTGGAGCAGGGATGGAGGAAGCATCTGTCGGACTTGAAATAGGAAGGAGAAAGCCATGAATCGCGAGGTCGCGAAGCTCGAGGTGTACCGGAAGGCCCACGCGTTGCTGCTCGAAGTCTACCGGGCGGTCGAGAAGATGCCGGAGGAGGAGCAGGAGGGGCTGGCGGTCGACATCGGCCGCGCCGTCCTGGCGATCCCCGCCAACATCGCCCGGGGCTGCGTCTTCGAGGACGAGGACGAGTTCCGGGAGTGCCTGGAGGTTTCCCGGGAGGCTTCCCGGGAGCTGGAGATGCTCCTCCTGGTGATGCAGGATCTGGGCTACCTCTCCGCCTCCGAGTGCGAGCGGCTGAACGGGCTGAACGATGAGGTGAGGAAGCTCCTGAAGAAGGAGACGTCGAAAGGAAGAATCCGAAGCTCTTAGCGAGCAGGATCGTGTACGTAGCCCCGCGCGCGCTGCGCGCGGGGCTGAAAAATTTTCTCGAGGGACGTGGGCATGAATCCTCAGAACGAGCCGGGCTTGCCCGCGCGCCCTCCTTCGCGCCTTTCGGATGGCGCTACGGAGGGCGCCTTCGCTTTGCCGTCGCGGCGCTCCGGCGAGCGAAGGCGGGGATACAATCCGGTGGGGAGTGCCGCGACTCCCCACCCCTTCTTGAACTGAGGGCAGGGCGCCGCTTCACTCAGGCTGCAGTCGCGATGCCGCTCGGTTGAGCTAGCGGAAGGGCGCCGTGAAAGCGGCGCCCGTTCCGTATTAAAGGCTCCTTACATCCCCATCCCGCCCATGCCGGGCATCCCCATTCCGGGCATCGAGGGCATGCCGGGGTTGGGGCCGTCGCCCATGCCGGAGGGGATGTTGTCGACGACCTTGGGCTCGGGCTTCTCCGTGATCAGCGCCTCCGTGGTCATGAAGATTCCCGCCATGCTGGCCGCGTTCTGCAGCGCCAGGCGGACCACCTTGCGCGGATCGAGGATCCCCCGCTTGATCAGGTCGGTGTACTCGTGCGCCTCGGCGTCGAAGCCGTAGGCGTAGTCCTTGGACTCGTCGATCTTCTGGACCACCACGCTGCCGCGGGCGCCGGCGTTGTCGGCGATCTGCCGGACCGGCACCTCGAGGGCGCGGCGCAGGATCTGGGCGCCGGTCTTCTCGTCGCCCGAGAGCTTGAGGGCGTCGACGGCGCGGCGGGAGCGCAGGAGCGCGACGCCGCCGCCGGGAAGCACGCCCTCCTCGACCGCGGCGCGGGCCGCGTGGAGCGCGTCCTCGAGGCGCGCCCGCTTCTGCTTCATTTCCACCTCGGTCGCGGCGCCCACGTTGATCTGGGCCAGGCCGCCCGATAGCTTGGAGAGCCGCTCCTGCAGCTTCTCCTTGTCGTAGTCGGACCCCGCGAGCGGGATTGCGTTCTTGATCAGCTGGATGCGGCCCTTGAGCGCCTCGTCGGAGCCGGCGCCCTCGATGATCGTGGTCGCTTCCTTCTCAATGATCACGCGCCGCGCGCTACCGAGGTCCTTGACCTGGACCTCCTCGAGCGTCACGCCGATGTCCTCGAGGATCGCCTTGGCGCCGGTGAAGACCGCGACGTCCTCCATCAACTCCTTGCGGCGGTCCCCGAAGCCCGGGGCCTTCACCGCGCAGGAGACGAAGACGCCCTGCATCCGGTTCACCACCAGGAGCGCCAGCACCTCGGCCTCGAGCTCGTCGACGATGATCAGAAGCGGCCGCTTCGTGGGCGCCACCCGCTCGAGGAGCGGGATCAGCATGTTGGCGTTGGAGATCTTCTTCTCGTGGACGAGGATGTACGGCTTTTCCAGCTCGCAGGTCAGCTTCTCGGGGCGGTTCACGAAGTAGGGCGACATGTAGCCCTTGTCGAACTGGAGGCCTTCGATGCGGGTGATCTTCGTGTCGATGCCCTTCGCCTCCTCGACCGTGACCGCGCCGTCCTTGCCGACCATGTCGATCGCGTCGGCGATGAGCTTGCCGATCTCGGGGTCGTTCCCCGCGGCGACGGTCGCGACGTGCTCGAGGTCGGCCTTTCCGGAGATGGGCTTGGCGGACTTCTCGAGGTCCTTCTGGACGGCCTCGACGGCCCGGATGATGCCGCGCTGGAGCGCGATCGGGTTCGCGCCCGCTTCGATGTGGTGGAGGGATTCGACGAAGATGGCCTCGGCCAGCACGGTGGCGGTCGTGGTGCCGTCGCCCGCGGTGTCGCCCGTCTTCACGGCGACCTCCTTCAGGAGCTGGACGGCGGCGTTCTGGAAGTGGTTGGGGAGGTCGATCTCCTTGGCCACGGTGACGCCGTCGCGCGTGACGATCGGCGGACCCCATTTCCGTTCGATGGCCACGTTGTGCCCGCCGGGCCCCAGGGTGACCTTGACGACGTGGGCGAGCTGCCTCACGCCCTCGAGCAGCGAGGCGCGCGCGTCGCGGCTGAACTCCACCAGCTTGCTGGCCATTATTGCTTCTCCTTCAGTATCGAGTCGATCTTCGCCTTCATCTCCGGCAGCAGCGGGATTTCCCGCTTCTTCTCGTCGTGGAACTTGAGGTCGCGGGCGCCGTTGTAGCCCACCAGGTTGACCTCGGCGGTGTAGCGGACCGTCCCCTTGACGTTAGGGTCGTTCGACTTGAGCGTGGCGTCGCAGGTGAACCTCTGGAGGCGGTTGTCGGAGTCCGCCGCGAGTTCCAGCTTCGCGCTCGACTCCTTCCAGTCGAAGGCCCCCTTGCTGGCCTGTTCCTTCATGATCTTCTCGATGTCGTCCCCCGTGAAGGTCAGGTCGACGACCCCCGGCTTCTGCAGCTTGGAATTGCCGGAGTTGCGGGCGAGGACCAGGAGCACGTCGTCGGGATTCTGGATCCCCCGCCCCGCCCCTCCCATGCCCGCCTCCTCCGCCGTGACCCAGCCCACGAGGGAGTTCCAGACCCAGACGTCCCGGTCGCCCGCCCGGACGATCATCTTCTCGTCGCCCCCGGAGGCGGTGTAGTGGACGTAGAGGACGCCGGGGTAGACCCAGACGCAGCGGCCATCGTAGTCCAGCGGCGCGCCCGTGGTCGTCAGCCGGGCCTTGAACTTCGTCTCGTAGCTCTTCTGGGTCCGCGTGTTGAAGGCCGCGTGCTCGAGGACCGACCGGGCATCCTTCGGATCAAGCTCCTTCGAGGGCTTGGCCGGGGGATTTCCCTGGCAGGCCATCAGCAACAGGCTGAGGAGGGTGAGAGACTTCATAGGGGCCTCGTATACTAGCCGCAGGTCCGGGTCGGGTCAAGATTGCCGGCAGGGTTATGACGACCCGCGGGCGTATTTGGACAGCGCCTG
>JACQFK010000337.1 GCA_016200125.1 Planctomycetota bacterium | reverse complement strand
GAAGAGACCCACGCAATGCTGGAGTCGGGCACCTACGCCCACGCCGACGAATGGGAAACCTCCCTCTATCTCCACTTCGACAAGGCGCGCGTGCAGATGGACAAGGCGGTGGCCGGCCAGGACCGCGTCGGCAAGACGATGACCTCCGACAGCACCACGCAGGTCCGCTTCAACGACTACTGGGGGCGCTGGACGAAGACGGGGGTCCACGGCGACCCCACGGTGGCGACGCCGGAGAAGGGGAAGAAGATCCTCGAGATCGTGATGAAGCACATGCTCCAGTGGCTCGACGAGTACCGGGTCTGGCCGATCGAGGCGCGCGGCGACCAGCATCGTCTCCCGGTGCCGAAGGACATCCGCTGGTAAACCGGCCAGGCTATACGGTCTTGGAGTCCTTGGGCACGAAGGTGGAGTGGCACATCGGGCAGCGCAGCCGCCCGGTCGAGTCCAGGACTCCGATGAGCTTCTGATCGCAGACGACGCAGCGCGCCGTGATCTTCTTTCCCTGGGCCGGCAGGATGCGGCTGTCCCTCTGGGACGACTTGGTGGGCATCTCGTGCTTCGCCGCGAGGAACACCTGGGTCGCGAACTCCGCGTCGGTGCCGAGCGAATCGTTGGTCTTGCCCTCGATGAGCGCCCCCTTGCAGCGCGGGCAGGAAACCACCTTCTTCCCCTGCGAGATGGACATCACCGTGAACGACATCTTGCAGGCCGGGCAGCTCATGATCCGCTTCTGCTGCTTGCCCAGGAGCCGTTCGACCTGGGCGAAGGTGAGGAGGCTCTTGGAGACCATGATCTCGCCGAGGGAGCGGGTGTCGCCCATCGTGGCCTGCTGGGCCAGGCATTCGTTCACCTGTTCGGCCGAAAGCAGCCCCTCGCGGACCGCCAGCTTGCCGAAGAGCACCGACTCCCGCTGCCGCTTCAGAAGCGGGTCGATCGCGTTGAGGTTCTTGCGCTGGGCGGCCAGGATCTCCGAATGCTGGGCCTCGGTGAGATGGCCCTCGTTGACCAGGACGCGGCCGAGGGGGAGGCGGTCGGGGCTGGCCGCCTGGACCAGCATGCAGGCCTCGACGCCTTCCGTCGTGCAGTAGCCCATGCTGACGGCGAGCTTACCGAAAAGAAGGTCGCTGTCGGACGGCATGCTCGGCTCCCGGGACCCGGTCCCGCTGTTGTGCGATCCCGCCGGATCGAATGAAGTTGAACCGCAGTATATCAGGGAATCCGCCGCCGGACAAAAGATAATGGAAGCGGCGCCCGGACCGTTATCTTTCCGCGGCGCCGGGCAACAGATAGGGGAACGATGACGCCGCGGGGTCCGGTCCTGGCGCTCCTGGCTTGTCTCCTCGGTTGTGAGGTTCCCCCTGCGCGGCCCGCGGTCCTGCCGGCTCCGGAGGCGAAGCCGCTCACGGTCGAGGAGATCAACCGGCTCGGCCCCGATACGGGCATCCCCCACCGCCTCGACCTCGCGCCCGCCCGCTGGATCTGGTTCCCTTCGGCGCGGACGCTTCCGAACACCTTCGTGCTTTTCCGTCGCGAGATCTCGATCGACGAGGCGCCCGTCCGCGCCCTGGGGTGGCTGACCGCCGACAGCCGCTACCGGCTCAGCGTCGACGGGGAAGTGATCCAATGGGGTCCCGCGCCCTGCGATCCCCGCTCGCTCGACGTCGATCCCGTCGACCTCACCCGCCTCCTCAAGCCCGGCCGCCACGTGCTGGGCGTCGAAGTCCTCTATTACGGCCGCGGCGACGGGACCTGGGTCGCGGGCAAGCCCGGCTTCCTGTTCCATCTCCGGATGGAATCCGCGGGCGGGAAGACCACGACCCTCCTTTCGGACGACACGTGGCTGTCCTTCCTGGATCGCGCCCACCGGCCGGGGCAGTACCCTCGCTGGTATCTCCGCGCGCTGCAGGAGGAGTTCGACGCGCGCCTCCACCCGGCGGGATGGGACACGGCGTCGTTCCGCCCCGACGGCCGCTGGCTCCCCGCGATGCAGCTCGAGGGCCGCGCCGACCAGCCGAGCATCGCGCTGCGCTATCCCGACGCCCTCGAAGACCAGATGGCCAACGGCTCGGGCACCTCGCTTCGCGGGCGGCAGATCCCGCTGCTGCGCCGCGTGGAGAGCCGGCCCCGGCGGCTTTCGGACTCCGCCCGCGTCCGCTGGACGCGCGATCCGCTCGACTGGTTCGAGTCGCGCGTCCCCGGGTCCTTTGAAATCGCGCGCGGGCCGGTCGCCGTGGAGATCGAGCCAGGGGTCTGGGAGCTGCCCGCGACCGCCAAGCCGGGTTCGGCGGTCCTGGCGACCTTCGAATTCCCGGAGCAAATCGTCGGCTGGCCGCATTTCACGATCGATGCCCCGCAGGGGACGGTCGTCGAGCTCATGGTCCAGGAGTCCCACGACCCGGAGCGCTCCGCCTGGCTGGACACCCACTTCTTCGCCTGGTCGCGGTTCATCTGCCGGGAAGGGCCGCAGCGCTTCGAGACCTTCGACTACGAAGGGCTCCGCTGGCTGCAGCTTCACGTCCGCAACGCCTCGCGCCCCGTGCGGATCCGCGACGTGGGGGCGACGCGGCGGCTCTACCGCTGGGCCTCCGAGCCCCGCCTCCGTTGCGGGGAGCCGGCCCTCCAGCGGCTCTTCGACGCCTGTCTCAACACCCTCTCGCTCAGCGTGCAGGATCACGTCGTCGACGGCATGGGCCGCGAGCGGCAGCAGTATCCGGGGGACGCCGGCCACCAGAACGTCTCCGTCCGCTACGCCTTCGGCGAAACCCGCGCCTCCCGGCGCTTCCTCCGCAGCTTCAGCGAAGGGATCACGCTCGAGGGCTACTTCATGGACAGCTGGCCCTCCACCGACCGGATGCGGAGGATCGCCCAGCGCCAGATCGGCACCTTCCGCTACGGGCCGATGATCGACGAGGGCATCGGGTTCGTCTTTGACTGCTGGGGCTATTATCTCGACACGGGGGATCTCGACGGCGTCCGCGAGCCCTATCCCCGACTCCTCCGCTTCGCGGAAACGCTCCAGGGATTCCGCCGGCCGGACGGCCTGCTGCCGGTCGAGGATTTCGGCACTCCCTCGGTCTGGATGGACCGCAACGACTGCTATCCCCGGCAGCGGTACAAGCAGTGCGCCTACAATCTCTATGCGTCGGCGATGCTCCGCCACGCGCTGGCCCCGCTGGCCCGCGCCTTCGGCGACGAGGCGTCCGCGGCCCGCTCCGAGCGCGCGGCCGCCGAGATCCTGGACGCGACCGTCCGCGCCTTCTGGAGAGCCGAGCTCGGGCTCTTCGTCAACAACCTTCCCTGGATCGGCGAGGAGAAGAAGCCCCGCCTCTGCGACCGTTCGCTGTCGACCTCGGTCCTGTTCGATCAATGCCCGGGAGGCAACACCTCGGCCGCGCTGCGGGCGCTCGCGGAGCGTCCGCCGGAGCTCGGCATTTCGTATCCGGCCAACACCGTCTGGAGACACCGGGCCCTCTGCCGCGCGGGCCGCGCGGACCTCGTGCTCCGGGAGTACCGCGAACGCTGGGCGACGCTGCCGTCGGTGCTCCAGAACAACACGCTGCAGGAGACCTGGGTCGTTCGCCCCGGCACCACGGACGAGTGGAGCCACTGCGGCGTCGTGCCGCTCCAAATCCTGTTCACGGAACTGCTCGGGCTCCGGCCGCTCGAGCCGGGATTCTCCCGCTACGAGGTGCAGCCCCGGCTCGGCGACCTGGGCCGCCTGGAGGGGACCGCGCACACGCCGCTTGGCCCCTTCGAATTCCTGATCGAACCTGTCGAAGGCGGCCACCGCCTCGACCTCAAGGTTCCGCCCTCGGGCTCGGGCCGGATCGTCCTGCCCTCCGGGGAACAGGCGCTCCCGGCCGGCTTCCACTCCTTCCTCGTCCGGCCCCGCTGATCCGAATTCGCGATTTCTCCCCCTGCCCGCCGCCCGACTGCCAATAGATCGCGGGAGTTGGAGCGAGGAACCATGACGATCTGGTGGCTCACCGGGATGCTCGGGATGACCTGGGCCGTCCCCTCCGCGCAGGAAGACTCCGACGCGCTGCGCCGCTATCTCAAGGCGCAGTGCCAGGAGTGCCACGGAGAGGAGGTCCAGAAGCACAACCTGCGGCTCGACACGCTCCCGCGCGATCTCTCCAAGCACGAGTCCTTCGCCGCCTGGGTCCGCATCCACGACAAGATCGAGTCGGGCGAGATGCCCCCGGCGAAGCGGGAGCGGCCGCCGAAGGAGGAGACCGCCGCCGCGCTCCGCGCCCTGAGGAAGGATCTGGAGAAGGCCGACGTCGCCCGCCGCCTCGCGGAGGGGCGCGCGGTCACCCGCCGGCTCAACCGGGTGGAGTACGAGAACACCCTGCGCGACCTGCTGGTCCTCCCGCAGCTCGCCGTGAAGGATCTGCTCCCCGAGGACGGCCGCGCCGGCGGCTTCACGAAGGTCGGCAGCGCCCTCGACCTGTCGCACGTCCAGGTCTCCAAATACATGGAAGCGACGGAGACCGCGCTGGACCTCGCGATCGCGACCTATCCTGAGAAGCCCGCGCTCTTCAAGAAGCGCTTCTTCCCGGGCGACCAGTACGACTTCAAGATCACGCTGCTCCAGGGCGACTCGCTCTTCCTGAAGGACAAGAAGTACGACGAGGGCACGATTCCGATCATCAAGGACAAGTGGCTCCTGGACAAGCTGGGCCAGTACGAGAAGAGCGGCCTCTTTCCCTATGAGGGGTCGGCCGGGGTGCTCCGCAGCTCCGACGAGGGCTTCCAGGGGCGCTTCGACCGCTTCTCCCCGGTCTATCCCGGCTTCTACCGCCTGCGCGTCTCGATGTGGAGCTTCACCTGGGACAAGGGGAAGGTCCTGCCGTCGCCGGTCGGCCAGGCGGCGAACCTGACCGTCGGCTCGCGGCTGATCGCCTACTTCGACGCGCCCTCGCTCGAATCCAAGGTCCAGGAAGTGGTGGCCTTCCTCCAGCCGGGCGACCAGCTCAAGTGGAATCCCGCGTCGATCCCCTGGATCCGCGTCTCCGAGCGGGGAGGCAAGGCCGCCGAGTACGTCGGCCCGGGCGTGGCGCTCGACTGGCTCGAGGTCGAGGGGCCGCTGATCGACGCCTGGCCCCCCGAGAGCCACAAGAGGCTCTTCGGAAACCTGCCGATCGAGAAGCTGCCCGAGAAATCGGACATCCGTCCCCCGCGCCGCCTTCCGCTCCGCCACACGGCGCCGTTCCCGCCGAAGCCCGCCCTCGACAAGCCCGACGGCTGGTCGGTCTCCTCGAAGAATCCGATGGCCGACGCGAGCCGGCTCCTCGAGTCCTTCCTGAAGCGGGCCTTCCGCCGCCCGATCCCCTCGGGCGAGCTCGGGCGCTACACGCGCATCGTGAGCGAGCGGCTGAAGCTCAAGCTCAGCTTCGAGGAGTCGATGCGCGCCGCCTACAAGGCGATCCTCTGCTCGCCGGACTTCCTCTTCCTCCAGGAGCGGCCGGGGCCGCTGGACGGCCCCGCGATAGCGTCCCGCCTCTCCTATCTGCTCTGGAACTCGATGCCCGACGACGCGCTGCTCGCGGCCGCGGGAAGGCTCGGCGATCCCGAGGCGCTCCGTGTCCAGACCGACCGCCTGCTCGCCGATCCGCGCGCCGACCGCTTCGTGGAGGACTTCCTGGACCAGTGGCTTTCGCTCCGCGAGCTGGACGCCACGACCCCCGATACGAAGCTCTATCCCGAGTTCGAGGTCTACCTGCGCGACTCCATGGCGGCGGAGACGCGGGCCTTCTTCCGCGAAATGCTGAAGCAGGATCTGAGCGTGACGGAGATCGTCGACTCCGACTGGGCGATGCTCAACCAGCGGCTGGCGGAGCACTACGGGATCCCGGGAGTCGAAGGCGCCCAGGTGCACAAGACCGCGCTGCCGCCCGGGAGCCACCGCGGCGGGCTCCTGACCCAGGCGAGCGTCCTCAAGGTCACGGCCAACGGCACGACGACCTCGCCCGTCACGCGCGGCGCCTGGGTGCTCGATCGGATCCTGGACCGCCCGCCCCAGCCGCCGCCTCCCGACCTGCCGACGATCGAACCCGACGTCCGCGGCGCTACGACGATCCGCGAGCAGCTGGACAAACACCGCTCGAACCCGACCTGCGCGAGCTGCCACGCGCGGATCGATCCGCCGGGCTTCGCGCTCGAGAGCTACGACGTCATCGGCGGCTGGCGCACGCAGTACCGCTCGACCGGCGCGGGCAGCGCGCCGCCGAAGGGCGCGCGCCGCGCCGACTACCGGCTGGCGAAGGCCGTTGATCCGTCCGGCCAGCTTCCCGATGGCCGCCCCTTCAAGGACGTCGAGGAGTTCAAGCGGCTCCTACTGGCCGATCCGGACGCGATCGCCCGCGGCTTCGCGTCGAAGCTGCTGGTCTACGCCACAGGCGCGAGCCTCACGTTTGCCGACCGCGGCGTCGTGGACGAGATCGTGAACCGGGCGCGCCCGAAGGGGCTGGGCGCGCGGACGATCCTTCACGAAGTGATCCAGAGTGCCCTGTTCAAGACCAAGTAGAGCGAGGAGCGGACGATGAATCGCATGGACCGGAGGATGTTCCTTCGTGGCGCCGGCGCGGCGCTCGCGCTGCCCTGGCTGGAGAGCCTGGCCAGTGCTCAGGACCGCAGCAAAGAGGTCCCGCGTCGGATGGTCGCGATCGAGACCAACCAGGGGATCCTGCCCCAGGAGTTCTTCCCCAAGGGGGCGGGGAAGGACTACACGCTCAGCCCTTACCTCGACATCCTCAAGGACTTCCGCAACGACCTGACCGTCTTCTCGGGTGTCTCCCATCCGCAGGTCGACGGCTTTCACCAGGCCGAGAAGTCGTTCCTGACCGCGGCGCCCCATCCCGGGAGCGCCGCCTTCCGCAACACGGTGTCGCTCGACCAGGTGGCTGCGGAGGCCATCGGCGACCGCACGCGCTTCGCCTCGCTGCCCCTCATCATCAGCACCGAGCGCAACCGCGGGCTCTCCTACACGCGCAACGGCGTGCTGATCCCGCCCGAGCACAACCCTGCGAAGCTCTACGAGCGGCTCTTCGTCCAGGGGACGCCGCAGGAGATCGAGCGGACGATCGAGGACCTTCGCCTGGGCCGCAGCCTGCTCGACACGGTCGGCGACCGCGGCAAGGATCTGACGGGGCGGCTCAACGTCCGCGACCGCGAGCGCATGGACCAGTACACCACGTCGATCCGGGAGCTCGAGGAGCGGCTCAAGAAGGCCGAGGCCTGGGAGCGGCGCCCCAAGCCCAAGGTGAAGACGGCGAAGCCCGCCGAGATCCAGGACGGCGGCGACCTCGCGGGGCGGACCCGGCTGATGTACGACCTGGTCCGCCTCGCCCTCGAGACCGACTCCACCCGGCTGATCACGATCTTCATCGCGACCGAGGGGATCACCTGCCGGATCCCCGGGGTGAGCCACGAGACCCATTCGCTGACCCATCACGGCGGTCGTCCCGAGGCGCTCGCCGAGCTGAAGAAGGTCGAAGAGGTCAAGTTTCAGGCCCTCGCCGGCCTCCTCCGCGGCCTCCACGAGGCGAAGGAGGGCGGGGCTTCGCTGCTCGACCGGACGATGTTGCTCTACGGCACCTGCATGGGGAACGCGAACTCCCACGCCAACAACAACCTGCCGCTGCTGCTGGCGGGGGGCGGGTTCAAGCACGGCCAGCACCTGGTCTTCGACCAGAACAAGAACTACCCGCTGCCGAACCTGTTCGTCTCCATGCTGCAGCGCCTGGGAGTGGAAGCCGACCGCTTTGCCAGCAGCAGCGGGACGATGCGCGGGCTGGAGATGGCGGGGTAGATCGATTCCCTGAGACAATTCGCGACGGCACAAGTCATAGGGGTATGAGACGCTCTCTGCTGATTCTCGCGCTTCTGTACGCGGCGGCCATCGGGCAGCTGGCGTGGTATGCCCCCCGGATGCCGGCCGTCATGGCGACCCACTACGACGGCGCCGGAACCCCCAACGGCTGGATGACGCGGGCCGGGGCGCTGGGGTTCCACCTCACGATCCTGGGCGTCAGCGCGCTCGCGTTCGCGCTGCCGATGCTCCTGCTCCGCCTGGCGCCGTCGCTGATCAACCTCCCGAACCGGCAATACTGGCTGGCGCCCGATCGCCGCGCGGCGACGACGGCGACGTTGCAAAGCCTCTTCTCGGCGATGGGCTGCGGGATGGTGCTGTTCCTGATCGCCGTCACGGCGCTGAACTTCCACGCGAACCTGAACCCGCCGGCGCGGCTGTCGTCCCCGCTGCTGGTCGCCTTGATCTTCGGATTCCTGCTCTACGTGGGCGGCTGGACGGTCGCGTTCTACCGCCGCTTCCGCCGGCCCTCCGGGGTTCAGCGCACGTAGCGGAGCAGGAGGTCCAGCACGTTGAGGACGTAGCCCGTCACCAGCACGGGATCCCCCTCGTACCACGCGGGGTTGTCGTTGCGCCACGACTTCGACTCGCCCATGGTCTTGAGGAACTGCTCTCCGAGTTCGACGGGCCAGTCGCGCGTCCGCCCGTCCGGCATCATGAGCGGCCGCTCTCCGCAGGCGTCGAGGGCGCGGGCCATCACGAGGTAGTAATAGTAGAGCCCCCTTAGATGGGCCTTCGTGCCGGGATTGAAGTCGAAGCCCGGGTGGGTGTCGAGGGTGTAATTCCGGCGGACCCATTCCACGGCGGTCTTCACCTCGGGCGAATCGCGCCGGAGGCCCGCGAAGACGTAGGTCTTGATGGCGTCGTAGGTCATCGAGCCGTAGCCGACGATCGTCTCGCGGTCGCCGACCTTCCGGGTGCCCGCCTTCTGGACGGCGCCGTCGGGAACCGGAGTGTAGAACGCGCTCCCGTCGTTTCCGACGGACTTGCCCTTCTCCTTGAACGCGGCCAGCAGCGCGGGATCCGTGTTGGTCTCGGAGTTGTTCTGGCACTTGCGGACGAACTCGACCACGAGGGGCCAGAACTCGTCGGAGAGCGAGAGCCCTGAGTCTTTCATCGCCTCCGCCGCGGCCGCCGTCGCGGAGAGATTGGCGATCGTGCTGCGCTTCACCTCGAACTCGCCCGTGTCGGGATTCCTCTTGGGCTCCTCGTCGCCGTAGCCGAGCCCGCCCTTGTGCGGACCCTCCTTCAGCTGGTTCCGCTTCAGGTAGGCCTGGGCGCCGCGGATCGCGTCGCCGATCCGCTCGCTGCGCGGCACGCAGGAAAGGGCGGAGAGCGCCACGGCCGTCGCGTAGGTCTTCATGTAGGTGCCCGAATCCCCTTCGCCGAAGGAGCCGTCGGGGTTGGCCTTGGCGAGGATGAAGGCGATGCCCTTGTCGACGTTCGCCGCGTATTTCGGGCGCAGGGCTTCGGACGCGTTCGACAGCGCCCGCACCGTGAGCGCGGTGTAGGCGACGCTCGGCACCTGCCGATCGGGCATGATCAGGGGCCAGGCGCCCGAGCTCATCTGTAGCCGGACGAGGCCGTCCGCGGCCTCGACGTAGGCGGTCTTCAGCCGCTCGGCCAGGTCGCCCTGCTGGGGCAGGAGGGAGAGGATCGCCAGGGTGAGATTCATCATGGGAGAAGGCGACGCAAGCGCTGTGCCAGAGGGGAGGAGAGGGGCCTTCTGATGAAGAACTAGGCAGGTCCTGCCCAGTTCCTGATCAGAACTGGTAGCGGAGCCCGGCCGACCAGATCTCGTTGGACACGGGCTGGGTTCCGTTGACGTGCCAGTAGATCGGGATCGAAGCGGACAGCTCGATCCAGAGACGGGGCGTCGGCGAAAGCATCACCCCGACAATCCCGAACAGCCAGTCGCCGCCCGTGTCGGGCAGCCGCAGCGTGCTCAGGTTGTCCTTGTCGCGGACGACCGCGTCGAGCGAGCCTACAACCCGAACCCCGTTGATCGGCGCCCAGGTGGCGCCGACGTTGAAGTCGTAGCCTTTGCCGTAGCGGAAGCTGGTGGAGTCGGGGCCGCCGTCGATCGTCACGGTCGCGGCCGCGCTCAGCATGACGGTCGATTCCACCCGGCCATCGTAGCGCGCGCTGAACTTGAATTCGGTCGAGCCGCTGCCCAGGTGGTAGTTGTGGAGCGCGGGCACTTCGCCCTGCAGTTCGTCGCCGGTCGGGATCGACATCCCGGCCATCAGCGAAAAGTTCTTCGGGCTGAAGAAGGGCTCGGGCGGATGGGCCTCGTCCGTTTCCGCCGGCGTCCAGAGCAGGTAGAAGGAAAGGTCCCCGATGCCTGAGGCGTCCGAGTCGAGCCCCGTCGTCCGGTTGTGGATGTGCTGGTCGTAGACGGGCAGGACGACGCCCCCGCCCAGCCGGGCGTTGAACTGGTGGTAGGCTTCGAGCGAGCACACCTCCCGGTGCCAGGTGATGTTTGCCGCCGCCGCTGGGTTCAGGCTCTCGCGCGAGCCGTGGAAGGCGCGGTCTCCGGACACGTACTGGCCTCCGAAGCGGATCGTGGTGAGACCGGCGCGGGCGCTCTGATCCAGGCTGTCGCCGACCGGCAACAGCTTCCCGGAGCAGCCCGCTCAAGTGGTCTGCAGGGCCGCCTCTGCCCGCTGCGCCCAGAGGAGGGCGAGCCCGAGCGCGATCGCGGCCGCGGTCAGTCGTTTCATGGAGAAGTTCTCCGTCGCCTGCAGAGGAGCAGCAGCAGGGGGACGAGGGCTTCGAGGCCGGTCGAGCCGCACACGCCGCCGCCCAGCCGCTCCGGGGAGGTGGCCGGATCGTCCACGGTCACGCTGAAGGTGGTCGTCGACGTGATGTTCTCCGGGTCCTTGACCCGCAGGGAGCAGACGTAGGTGCCGGGCAGCGCGTAGGTGTGGCTGGCCGACGAGGTCCCGTGGTTGACGACGATAGGGAAGTACAGCAGCGGGCTGCCGTCCCCGAAGTCCCAGCGGTGTTCCAGGGGCCCGGTGTCGTCGTGGCCGAAGCCGAGGAACGCGATGTTGAGCGGCGCGGGGCCGGACTGCGGGATCGCGTTCACGATGATGCCGGAGGGGGAGATATTGCCGGCCGAGATGCTGTTCACGCTGTGCTCGACCCAGGCGGTCAGGCCCGAGTTGTCGGTGACCGCGAGGCGGATGATGAAGGTTCCCGTCGTCGCGTAGGTGTGCGAGCTCGTCACGCCCGTCGTGGCGGGCGACCCGTCGCCCCAGTCCCAGGACCAGCTGGTGACGCTGCCGTTGGCGTCGAAGGAGGCCGAGCCGTCCACGCCCACCAGGAAAGGGGGCGGCCCCGATTGCGGCGTGGCTGAGAACGCGGCGAAGGGAACGCCGCCGGCGGTGGCGATGATCGTCGTGACGGCGGAGGAGAGGATGCCCTCCGAATCCCGCACGGTAAGCGTGCAGACGTAGCTTCCCGGCTGGGCGTAGGTGTGGTTGGCCCCGGCAATCTGACCCGAGAACATGCCCCCGATGATCAGGTCCGGGCTTCCGTCGCCGAAACTCCAGCGATGCTCGAGGACGTCGGCGGGCGGGGCGGCGTCCGTTCCGTGGCCGAAGAACGAGACGTCGAGCGGGGCGTCGCCGCCGGCCGGGGTCGCGCTGTCGATCGTCGCCGCGGGCGGCGAATTCCCGGCCGAGATGCAGTTCACGGTCTGGGTGGAGGTCCCGGTGAGCCCGGTCGATTCGGTCACCTTGAGGGTGATCGCGTAGGTCCCGGTGGCGGCATAGCTGTGCGACGCGGTGACCGTCGTGTCGGGACCGCTGCCGTCGCCCCAGTCCCAGGCATAGTCGGTGATCGTCCCGTGGGCGCCGACGGAGGCGGAGCCGTCGACCGCAACCATCAGGGGTGGGGGGCCGGAGCCGGGGGCGACCGTGAAGGAGGAGACGGGATTGTGCCTGCGGAAGGCCAGCGGGCCGGCGAGGAGCATCAAGAGGCCGCACAGTCGAGCCGCCCAGTCCATCCCGTTCCACCTCGAAGGCTCCGATGATACTCCTCCCCGCCCCCGGAGTCCAATCCGCAGAAAAGGCGCCCGTTCATGTTGGCTTAAGGTGCTCCTACTACAATGCAGGGCGTTGGAATTTGCCTGTGAAAGGAGAAGGGTCATGAAGGGGACGCTGGCGGCGATTGCGGTTCTGGCGG